>NZ_JBFAET010000493.1:0-1010 GCF_040642095.1 Streptomyces sp. NPDC020362 | reverse complement strand
CGCCCGGCCCGACCCGTCCCGGCAAGATGCCGGGCCACCAACCCACCCAACGCACCCGAAGCACCCGTAACCAACACCGTGCCCCCACACCCAGCACCACGCCCGGCACCACGCCCAGCCATATCGGGAATGGTCAGCACAACCTTGCCGACATGACGCGCATGACTCAGGAACCGGAACGCCTCCACCGCCCGCCGCACATCCCAGCACACCACCGGCAACGGCCGCAGCACACCCTCAGCAAACAAACCCGACAACTCCCGCAGCATCCCCCCGATCAGATCCGGATCCTGCTCCAGCAGATCAAACGCCTGATAGACAACCTGGTGATCCCGCTGCACCTGCTCAGAATCACGGACATCCGTCTTGCCCATCTCAATAAAACGACCACCCACACGCGTCAACCGCAACGACGCATCCACAAACTCCCCCGCCAAAGAATCCAGCACCACATCCACCCCACCACCCGACACACCCCGGAAAACCTCCTCGAACTCCGTCGAACGCGACGAAGCAATATGATCACCAGCCACCCCCAGCCCACGCACCGCACCCCACTTCGACGGCGACGCCGTCGCAAACACCTCCCCACCCAAAAACCCCGCCAACTGCACCGCAGCAACACCCACACCACCCGCAGCAGCATGAACCAGCACCCGCTCACCCCGCTCCAGACCCGCCAACTCCACCAGCGCATACCACGCCGTCAAAAACACCACCGGAGCCGCCGCAGCCTCCGCCCACGACCACCCCAACGGCACAGGCGCCAGCAAACGCTCATCCGCCACCCCCTCATTCGAAAACGCACCCGAAAACAACCCCATCACCGCATCACCCGGCCGGAACCCGTCCACACCCGGACCGACCTCCACCACCACACCCGCACCCTCCAGACCCAACCGCCCCGCATCCCCCGGATACATCCCCAACACATTCAACACATCACGGAAATTCACCCCCGCCGCCCGAAGACCAACCCGCACCTGCCCAGCCCCCAACACACCAGCACT
>NZ_JBFAET010000492.1:0-1043 GCF_040642095.1 Streptomyces sp. NPDC020362 | reverse complement strand
GGCGTGGGGTAGTCGAACACCGCGGTGGCCGGCAGGCGCAGACCCGTCACCGTGTTCAACCGGTTGCGCAACTCCACGGAAGTCAGCGAGTCGAAGCCCGTGTCCTTGAACGTACGACCGGCCTCAATGCTCTCGGGTCCAGACATGCCCAGAGTCAAGGCGGCTTGTGCCGCGACCAGTTCGAGGACGGTTTCGGTCTGCTCAACAGGACCGAGCACCGTGAGCCGGGCAGCCAGCGCGTTCTGACCGTCGACGGCAGCCTGTCCGACCATACGACGGGCTGGGGCGCCGATCCTTGGCGTGCGCACCAGGCGGGACAGGAACGGCGGGACCTCACCGGAACGCTGCACCGCGGCCAGGTCCAGCTGGGCCGTCACCACCAGAGGATCAGCGGCATGGGCGGCCGCGTCGAACATGGTCAGCCCGTCGGCCGCGGGCAGCGGCTTCAACCCCTGGCGGGACATGCGCTGCCAGTCGGCTCGGTCGAGCTTCGTGGTCATGCCGTATTCCCACGGCCCCCACACGAGGGATACAGCAGGCAGACCGGCCCGCCGGCGCATCGCAGCAAGAGCATCCAGGAAGGTGTTGCCGGCCGCGTAGTTGGCCTGGCCCGGGTTGCCCCAGACCCCGGCGATCGAGGAGAACAGTACGAACATGTCCAGGTCGAGGTGGCGGGTCAACTCATGCAGATGCCAGGCCGCATCAGCCTTCGGCCGCATGACCGCATCCACCCGCTCCGCGGTCAAAGCCGTAGCAAGCCCGTCATCCACGATCCCCGCCGCGTGAACGACACCGGTCAGCGGCACACCCTCCAGCACACCGGCAAGCTGATCCCGATCAGCAACATCACACGCCGCAACCGTGACCTCAACACCCAACCCCTCCAGATCAGCAACCAGCCCCACCATCCCCGGCGCATCCATACCCCGCCGCGAGACCAGCACCAGCCGCCCGGCCCGACCCGTCCCGGCAAGATGCCGGGCCACCAACCCACCCAACGCACCCGAAGCACCCGTAACCAACACCGTGCCCCCACACCCAGC
>NZ_JBFAET010000491.1:0-1065 GCF_040642095.1 Streptomyces sp. NPDC020362 | reverse complement strand
GCTGCACTGGACCCGCCGCATGATCGAGATCCGCAAGCAGAATCCTGCCTTCGGACTGGGGTCCTACACCGAACTGCAGTCCTCCAACCCGGCGGTGCTCGCCTTCCTGCGCGAGTACGAGGACGACCTGGTGCTGTGCGTGCACAACTTCTCGCGGTTCGCGCAGCCCACCGAGCTCGATCTGCGGGTCTACGACGGACGCCACCCCGTCGAGCTGATCGGCGGGGTGCGTTTCCCGGCCATCGGTGAACTGCCGTACCTGCTGACCCTCGCGGGCCACGGCTTCTACTGGTTCCGGCTCACCCGAGTCGCATCCCGCATCGGCCGCCGCTGATCTCCCGGCGCCGAGGAAAGGACGCGTCACCATGCCGAAGACCATCACGCCCCGGCCGAGGACGGTGGCCGGCACCGACCGGCCGCCGGCCTCGCTGAACGGGCTGCTGCGCGACTGGCTGCCCGAGCAGCGCTGGTTCGCGGGCAAGGACCGGCCCGTCACCGATCTGTCGGTACTGTCCATGGCCGAGCTGTTCCCGGGGTGTCTGCACCTGCTGGTCCACGCCTCGCACGCGCCGGTGCCCACCCCGGGCGGCACTCCCCCGCCCGGCGACTGCTACCAGCTGCTGCTCGGTGTGCGCGAGCACCTCGCCCCGCGTCTGGAGCGGGCGTTCATCGGCCGCGTCGAGGAGGGCCCGCTGGCCGGTCTGGCGGTCTACGACGCGCTGTACGACCCGCGCTCCGCCCATCTGCTCCTGGAGCGGATGCGGCACCCCGGCTCGGCGGGGCCGCTCTGCTTCGAGGCGGCCCCGGGTGTCCGCCTGCCCGGCGGGCTCCCGCCCCGGCTGCTGGACGCCGAGCAGTCCAACTCGTCGATCGTCTACGGCGACGCGTACATCCTGAAGGTCTTCCGCCGCATCCAGCCGGGCATCAATCCGGATCTGGAGGTGCCGGGCGCGCTGGCCGCACAGGGGTGCGCCCGGGGGCCGGCCCCGGTCGCCGGGTGGACCACGACCGCCCCGCGCCCGGCCACGGGGGGTGTGCTGCGGCCGGTGCGGCCGGCCGCCGCCG
>NZ_JBFAET010000490.1:0-1081 GCF_040642095.1 Streptomyces sp. NPDC020362 | reverse complement strand
CCGGGCCGGGCAGGCCCAGCGCGGCCAGCTCCGCCTCGACCGCGGGAGCGAGCCCGCAGCGCGGCGCGTCGGGCGCCGGACGGCCGGCGCGGCTGCCGACGAGCACCGTCTCCATCGCCCGCGCGACCGCCCGCCCCCGCCCGTACGGCTCGCCCTGCGCGAGCACCGTCTGCACGGCCTCGACCAGTTCGCCCCGGCCCGCCGCGGGCAGCCCCCGCAGCCGGGCCAGATCACCGGCGAGCCGCACGATTTCCCGGGCGTCGGCGGGCCCGGACGGGTGCCCGAGCGCCCGCAGTTCGGCACACACCCGCACGGCCGCCCCGGTCAGCGCCTCCTCCAGCGCCGCGGGATCACCGGCGGCCTCCAGCACCCTGTGCTGCCACTCGGGGTCCCGGATACCGGCGGGATATCCGGACCGCTCGTCGAGCAGGGCGTAGGTGTAGGGGATGAGCGAGGTGGTCCACGCCGAGGCCGCCGGAAGGGGCCGGCCGTCCTCGCCGTCGGCCGGCGCCAGCAGCGCCGGAGCGTGGAAGGCACCCACCATCACGGCCGCACGCTCGCCGTTCGCCGTGGCCGCAGCCAGGCACGAGCGCATCCACCGCTCCCGGCGCAGATCCAGCTCCGGCACCCCTCCCGAAGCCGCCGCATCCTCGCGCAGCGCCCACCCCGTGAGCAGCGCCGCCCGTCTGAGAGCCTCCGGCGACGAACCCGGGGCGGTGGCCTCGACCAGCCGGTCCCAGAGGTCGTCACCGGGGCGCCCGGTGAGACGGGAGCGGAGCGCGGCGGCGAGCCCGGCAACACCGGAACCGTCCGGTACCGCCCCCACGACGCTGCCCTCCTCCACCGAACAGCCGCGCCCCGGACCGGCCCCGGGCGTGCCGGTCGGCGGCCGGCCGCCCGGCTCGGATCGCTGTCCCGGACTGGTGCCGGACGTGCCGGCCGGCGTCACTCCGTCCGTTGCGGTCCCGTGTCCCGTACCGCCGCCGGGCGCACCGGCCGGCGGCTGTCCGCTCGGTGCAGCCTGCTGCCACCCCTCACACCACCGGCGCCGAACCGAAAGACCGCAGCCACACCGCCGCGG
>NZ_JBFAET010000489.1:0-1123 GCF_040642095.1 Streptomyces sp. NPDC020362 | reverse complement strand
TGGCCAGGACCAGCGCGGGACGGGCGTCCTCGAGCATGTACGCGATCCGGTCCGCCGGATAGGCGGGGTCCACCGGCAGATACGCACCCCCGGCCTTCCACACCGCCACCACCGCCACCACCAGCTCCTCGGTGGAACGCGGCAACACCAGCGCCACCAGCGACTCCGCACCGATGCCACTCGCCACCAGGTGGTGCGCCAACCGGTTCGCCCGGCCGTCCAGTTCCGCCGCCGACACCGTCCCCACAGCCGAGACCAACGCGGGCCCCGACGGATCCGCCACCACCCGACGCGCGAACAACTCGGGGACGGTCAGCTGCGGGACCTCACGCGCGGATCTGCTCCACTCCCCCAGCACCTGCCGCCGTTCGACGGGGTCCAGCACGTCGTGGGAGCCGATGGGAGCCTCGGGGTCGGCGCTCAGCGCGTCCAGGAGCCGGACCAGGCGTGCACCGAGGCTCTCGGCGGTCCCGGCGTCGAAGAGTTCGGTGGCGTACTCCAGCAGGCCCTCGACGGATCCGTCGGGGTGTTCGGTCAGTTCGAAGGCGAGGTCGAACTTGGCGGCGCCGGTGTCGATGCGGCGTGTGCTCGTCTGCAGTCCGGGGAGGCCGAGTTCGGCGGCTGCGGTGTTCTGCAGCACCAGCATCACCTGGAACAACGGATGCCGCGCCTGCGAACGCTCCGGCGCCACCGCATCCACCACCCGCTCGAACGGCACGTCCTGATGCGCATACGCCGCCAGATCCCACTCCCGCACCCGCCCCAGCAGCTCACGGAAACTCGGATCACCCGACACATCCGTCCGCAGCACCAGCGTGTTCACGAAGAACCCGACCAGATCGTCCAGCGCCTCGTCCTGCCGCCCCGCGATCGCACCACCCAGCGGGATGTCCTCCCCCGCACCCAACCGCGACAACAACGCCGCCACACCCGCCTGCAACACCATGAACACCGTCGCACGCGACTCACGGGCCACCTGCTGCAGGCGCAGGCCCAGTGCGGCCGGGATCCCGAAGGCGTGGGTGGCACCGTGGTGGCCGGCTACGGCCGGGCGGGGCCGGTCCGTGGGCAGCTCCAGCAGATCCGGAGCACCCGCCAGAGCCCCCTTCCAGAACTCCAGCTG
>NZ_JBFAET010000488.1:0-1124 GCF_040642095.1 Streptomyces sp. NPDC020362 | reverse complement strand
CGGGCGTTGCTGACGGCGTTGGCGAAGGTGTTCGTCCGGGGTGTTGCCGTCGGCTGGGACAGGGTCTTCGCGGGGACGGGTGCCCGGCGGAGCGATCTGCCGACCTACGCCTTCCAGCGGCAGCGGTACTGGCTGACCCCCGCTGCGGCAAGCCGCGCCGAGGACCTCGGCCTGGAGACCCCCGGCCACCCGCTGCTGGGTGCGGCCGTAACCCTGCCGGCGAGCGATGGCCTGCTGCTGACAGGGCGGTTGTCGTTGGCCGGGCAGCCTTGGCTGGCCGATCACGTGGTGGCCGGGCAGGTGGTCGTACCTGGAGCCGCGTTGATCGAGATGGCGATGCGTGCGGCTGACGAGGCCGGGTGCGGTCAGGTCGAGGAACTGGTCATCGAGGCGCCGCTGGTGCTCTCACCCCAGAGCGGGGTGCGGGTGCAGCTCACGGTGGACGGGCCGGACGAGTCCGGTCGCCGAGCGTTGTCCGTCTACGCCCGGGCCGAGGACTCGGCACCCGAGGGAGAGTGGACTCGGCACGCGACGGGCGTGCTGGCTCCCGCCGACACGGCTGTCGACAGCGGCGTGGACATCGGCCTCACACAGTGGCCGCCGACCGATGCCGTCGCCGTGGACCTGGCTGGGTTCTACTCGGCGCTTGCTGAGAGTGGCCTCGCCTATGGTCCGGTGTTCCAGGGGACGCGCGCGGTGTGGCGGCGTGGTGAGGAGTTGTTTGCCGAGGTGGCGCTGCCGGAGGGTGTGGACGCTGCGGGCTTCGGTGTGCATCCGGCTCTGCTGGACGCCGCCCTGCACGTGATCGTGGGCACGGGGGAACGGCGGGACAAGCTTGAGATCCCGTTCGCGTGGAGGCACGTCGGCCTGCATGCGACGGGCGCATCCGTGGCCCGGGTCCGGGTGACCCCGGAGCGGACGGGCGAGGGCGTGATGCTGACCTTGGCTGATGCGAGTGGTGGGTTGATCGCGTCGGTGGGGTCGTTGGTTCTGCGGCCCTTTGAGGCTGGTCCGGATGCCACGGGTGACTCGTTGTTTGGTGTGGAGTGGGTGGATGTGCCGGCTGGGGTGCCGGCTGGGTCTGGTGTGGGTTCTGGTGAGTCTGGTGGTGGGTGGGCGGTGGT
>NZ_JBFAET010000487.1:0-1171 GCF_040642095.1 Streptomyces sp. NPDC020362 | reverse complement strand
GGACGACGGCTACCTGCTCACCGTCGTATCCGACCTCAAGCAGGACGCCTCGCAACTCCTCGTCCTCGACGCCTCCGGCCTCAACCAGATCGCCACCGTCCACCTGCCCCGACGGGTGACCGCCGGGATCCACGGCTCCTGGATCCCCGACACCGCCCTGAACGACACCGCGGCCTGAGCCACGGACAGGAGACACACCGGCTCCTGTGGCGGGTCGTGACGCACGGGCCGACTGACTCCAGAGCCCTCGACGGCACCCGCCGACCCGCCCTGGAGCAGCCCGTGCGCATCCCCGCCGCCGTCGGCTGGCGAAGCGCACGTCGAACAACCGCCCCGCCGAAAGGCAGTGGACTGGTCCCCCCGCGCCGGCAGCCTCGCCCTCGCCCCCTACCGCGCTGTCCAGGCCATGGCATCCCAGCTGCCCGGCAGCGTCGTCCTCGCCCGGGAAGGCGACGACTACAGCATGTTCCTCGTCTCCCAGTGCGTACGAGACGCCACCAACCGCTACCTGACCACCCGCACACTGCCACGCCCCGGCGCCACCTGCACCGGCTGACCCCGATCATCACCCCTCCAGCCGAACGTGCCGTTGCCCGGTCCGCGGAGAAATGCCGTCGTGACCAACTCCCCGCCCGCTGAGGGCGACGGACCCGGAGGACCTGCCCCTGTGAGGACTGGACCGCGCACAGGACCACTTTCCGCTCAGCCCTGCGGCTGAGCACCCAATGGGCCCGCCCTGCCACTCCTGCTGGGCGGGCCCGCCTCGCACGGGTCGGCGACCAAGCGAATGCCACCTCCGCCGGCCCGCGGCCGTCCGCTCGGTGGGGCCGGTGGTCAGGGCTGCCGCCCTCGGTCATGCTGGACCCCTCCGCCAAGCCTTCCGGGAGTGAACCGCATGTCCGAGCCCCGTCCCAAGTTCGCAGTCCTCGGCGCGGGCAGCATCGGCTGCCATCTCGGCGGAAGCCTCGCCGCAGCCGGCGCCGACGTCACCCTGATCGGCCGGCCGGCGGCGATGGACGTCCTGCGGGAGAAGGGCTTGACGCTCAGCGACTCGGTCCGCCCGCCCCGGCATCTGCCGCCCGACCGGCTGGCAGTCGCCACCACGCCCGATGCGGCCGCCGAGGCGGACTGTGTGCTGGTCACCGTGAAGACCGCGGCCACCGAGGCCGCC
>NZ_JBFAET010000486.1:0-1203 GCF_040642095.1 Streptomyces sp. NPDC020362 | reverse complement strand
GCTCCGCACCCGCATCGTGCAGTGCCTGGACAAGGAGTTCGGCGACGTCGGTCCGGTCGACGGTCCCCACCGGCACCTCGACCACCGCGACCTCGGCGCCGCGCGCCGACAGCGCCGCCGCGCACCCCTGTGTCAGGGCGTCGGCGGCCGGTTCGGCAGGAGCCACCAGCAGCCAGAGTCCGGAGAGCACCCGGGGGTCGGGCTCGGCGATCTGCGCCCAGCTCTCCCGGTACCGCCAGGCGGCCGTCACCGACCGGTCCTGCTCGCGGCGCCGCCAGGACGCCAGCGCGGGCAGGATCTCGCTCAGCGGGCGGTCGCCGTCCACCGCGAGTGTGTCGGCGAGCTGTGTCAGGTCGCCGCCCTCTACAGCCGCCCAGAACTGCGCCTCGGCCGCCGTGCTCGCACCGTCACCGCCCATCGCGGCACCGGCGGCGGTGAAGCCGAGAGCGCCCTTCGGCCAGTACCGCTCGTGCCGGAAGGCGTACGTCGGCAGTTCCACCCGCTCGCCGACCGGCAGCACCGCGGTCCAGTCCACCGCCACTCCGTGCACGAACGCCTCGGCCAGCGACGTGATCAGCCTCGTCGCGCCACCGTCGTCACGGCGCAGCGTGCCGCACACGGCAGCGGGCACCGCACCGGGACCGGAGTCCTGCGCGACCTCTTCGAGCGTGTCGTTCATCGCGCCCATCAGCACCGGGTGGGGTGTGACCTCGACGAACACCTGATGCCCCTGACCGGCCAGCACACGCACAGCCCGGTCGTAGTGGACCGGTGCCCGCAGGCTCCCGTACCAGTACCGGGCATCCAGCTCGGGACCGGAGAGCACCTCCCCGGTCATGGCCGAGACCATCGGCACGCGGCCCTGGCGCGGTGTCACACCGGCCAGGACGGACGTGATCTCCTCCTCCAGACGCTCCACCTGGGCGCAGTGCGAGGCGTAGTCCACGGCGACCATGCGGGCGCGGATACCGTCGGCCTCCAGCTCGGCCTGCAGTTCCTGCAGCGCCTGCGGCTCGCCCGACACCACGACCGCGGAGGGGCCGTTGACCGCCGCCAGCGACAAGCGGTCACCCCAGCGTGCGAGGCGCTCCGCGACGGCTGCTGCGGACTGGCTCACCGACATCATCCCGCCCGCACCGGCCAGGACCTTCAACGACCGCGAGCGAAGGGCCACGACACGCGCACCGTCCTCCAGGGACAGCA
>NZ_JBFAET010000485.1:0-1223 GCF_040642095.1 Streptomyces sp. NPDC020362 | reverse complement strand
GACGTGCTCCCCGGCAGCGGCCTTGCCGTTCCAGCCGTTGGTCAGGTCGATCGAGCGGGGATCCACCTGACCTGGGATCAGCAGGAAACCAGATGCTTCTCCAGGAACGAGATCTCCGCCGCGACGGCCTGTTCGTGCGACTCGAGGAACGGGGCGTAATGGCGGCCCGTCAGGTGAACGACCTCGGACGCCGGCGCGTTCCGGGCCGCCCGGACGGCGGGGCCTGGGAGCGCACTCTGGTCCTGGTCGCAGACGACCACCAGCAGCGGGCACCGTATCCGGGAGGCGTGGCGGCCGGGCCGGTACCGGCCGATCTGCAGCGCGATCCGTGCGGCGACCGTCTGCTCCCAGTCGGTGTGGCGGTGGTCGGGATCCAGGGCCCGGTCGCCGTCCATGGCGTCGGGCGTGGTGAGCGAGGCGACCGTGCCGCGCGCTCCGGCGGTCGGGACCAGCAGCGGCGGCCGTCCGGCGAGGCTCCCGAGCGCGTCCGCGACGCCCCGGCCGAACAGACGCAGCGCCGCGAGGGGTGTCATGGAGCGCAGCGCGTGGGGGGCGACCGCAGGGCCGTCGACCAGCGGGGTCTGTGCGATCGCGCAGGCCAGCCGCGGGTGGTCGGCCGCGACACGGAAGACGTGGCCGCCCGCGAGCGAGAAGCCCCAGATGGAGATCCTGTCCTGGTCGACGTCGGGCAGAGCGGCCGCGCACTCGATTGCGGCGTGCCAGTCGGCGACCTGCTCGTCGAAGCGGACGATCTGGCGCGGCGCGCCCCCGCTCTGTCCGAACCGTCGGTGGTCGAAGGCCAGAACCGCGAAGCCGGCGTCGTTGAACCGTGCGGCGAACAGGTCCGAGGCCGGTTCCTTCGTGACCGAGGTTCCGCCGGCCATGATCACGCAGCCGCCGTTGACCCCCGGGTAGTGCCAGGCGGCACACGAGGTGTCACCGCTGGCGAAGCGTACTTTTTCCCGTTGCCTGAACGCGGGCACATGGACCTCCGTGGTGAATCCGTCGTTCTCGGGCTGATGCCGTCCATGCTCGGGGCGAGGTCCGCGAGATGGGCTCCGCACGGCGACGCAATGGGCGAAACTTGCCTTCATGGCGCGCGCATCGGCGGATTCCGTACTGAGCCTCATGGATCAGCGGCTGGTGGCCGCGCTGCAGTGGAACGGCCGCCTCACCGCGGAGCGGGCGGCCCACGTGCTGGGACTCAGCCCCGCCACCGTGCG
>NZ_JBFAET010000484.1:0-1233 GCF_040642095.1 Streptomyces sp. NPDC020362 | reverse complement strand
AGCAGCAACCGCTGCTGCGGATCCATCGCCACAGCCTCACGCGGACTGATCCCGAAGAAACCCGCATCGAACTCACCCGCGTCGTAAAGGAACCCGCCTTCGTTCGAGTAGGTCCTGCCCGCCGCCTCCGGATCAGGGTCATAGACGTCCGCGGGCCAGCCACGGTCCGCAGGGAACGCACCGACCGCGTCCCCGCCCGAGGACAGCAACGCCCAGAAATCCTCCGCAGACGTCACACCACCCGGGAAACGGCACCCCATCCCCACAATGGCCACCGGCTCCTGCTGGCGACTCTCGACCTCACGCAGGCGTTCCCGGGTCTGGTGCAGATCGGTGGTGACCCGCTTGAGATAGTCACGAAGCTTGTCTTCGTTCGCCATCCAATGACGCCTTCCTCATTGCGCACGGTGGTACGGCATTACGCACGGTGGTACGGCGGCGTACTCAGATCCCGAGCTGGTTGTCGATGAAGTCGAACATGTCGTCGTCACTGGCCGACTGGATCCTGTCGGCGACGGAGTCAGCACTGTCGGCCTCGCCGGATCCGCCGGCATCGCTCAGCACGGACAGAATGTCCTTGAGCCGTGCGGTGACCCGCGCCCGGGCGGTGTCGTCGCCCATGATCTCGGTGAGCGACGCTTCGAACTTGTCGAGTCCGGAGTAGGCCGAGAGAGCGGTGGTCTCCTTGTCGACCGACCCGAACATCTCCTGTGCCAGGAAATCGGCCAGGGCGGTCGGGGTTGGGTAGTCGAACACTGCTGTGGCGGACAGGCGTTGTCCCGTGACGTTGTTCAGCCGGTTGCGCAGTTCCACCGCGGTCAGGGAGTCGAAGCCGACATCGCGGAACGAGCGCTCCGCATCGATGCCGTCGACCCCGGACATGCCCAGGACCAGTGCGGCTTGCGCGGCGATCATGTCCCGCAGGGCTTCCTGCCGCTCGGCCGGGCTCACCCCGGCAAGGCGCTCGGCCAGGACGTTCTGGCCGTCGGCGGTGGGCTCTCCCACCGTGCGGCGGGCGGGAGCGCTGGCACGAGTGCCACGGGCCAGGACGGACAGCAGCGGCTTGACCTCCCCCGCACGGCGCACCGCCGCCAGATCCAACTGGGCTGCCACGAGCAGCGGTTCGGTCCGGTCAGCTGCCGCGTCCAGCAGCGCGAGCCCGTCGGCGTCGGAGAGCGGCAGCAAGCCCTGCCGCCTCATCCGCTGCCAGTCGGCCTCCGTCAGCTCACCGGC
>NZ_JBFAET010000483.1:0-1256 GCF_040642095.1 Streptomyces sp. NPDC020362 | reverse complement strand
GTCCCCAAGGGACCGCAGCGCGAGCCGGTCCTGGCCGCCGCGCGGGCTCTCGGTGACGATTCGCTGTCGGTGCACCACCGGCTGAAGGCCGCGCTGTCACCGGAGGTGGGGGCGGTGCTGTCCCGGTACCCGCTGCGGGAGTTGGTGACCGCCGGCGATCCGCTGCCCCTGCTGGTGGAGCGGGAACGCGCCCTGTACGGCTCCTGGTACGAGTTCTTCCCGCGTTCCGAGGGCACCGCCGAGCAGCCCCACGGCACCTTCCGCACCGCCGCGCGCCGGCTGGAGGCGATCGCGGCGATGGGCTTCGACGTCGTCTACCTCCCCCCGGTCCACCCCATCGGCACGACCTTCCGCAAGGGCCCCAACAACACCCTCACCGCCCGCCCCGGCGACGTCGGCGTGCCCTGGGCGATCGGCTCCCCCGAGGGCGGCCACGACGCCGTCCACCCCGGCCTGGGCACCATCGAGGACTTCGACCGCTTCGTGGACCGGGCCACGCAGCTGGGCCTGGAAGTGGCGCTGGACTTCGCCCTGCAGTGCTCGCCGGACCACCCCTGGGTCGACAAGCACCCGCAGTGGTTCCACCACCGCCCGGACGGCACCATCGCCCATGCCGAGAACCCGCCCAAGAAGTACCAGGACATCTACCCCGTCGCCTTCGACGCGGACATGGACGGCCTGGTCGCGGAGACGGTCCGGATCCTGCGGCACTGGATGGACCACGGGGTGCGGGTCTTCCGGGTGGACAATCCCCACACCAAACCTGTGGTGTTCTGGGAACGGGTCATCGCCGAGACCAACGGCCGGGACCCGGACGTGATCTTCCTGGCGGAGGCGTTCACCCGGCCGGCCATGATGCACACCCTGGCGCAGATCGGTTTCCAGCAGTCGTACACGTACTTCACCTGGCGCAACGGCAAGCAGGAGCTGACCGAGTACCTGAGCGAGCTGTCCGGGGAGGCGGCGGCCTACATGCGGCCGAACTTCTTCGCCAACACCCCCGACATCCTGCACGCCTACCTCCAGCACGGCGGCCGGCCCGCGTTCGAGGTCCGTGCCGTGCTCGCCGCGACCCTGTCCCCGTCCTGGGGCATCTACAGCGGTTACGAGCTGTGCGAGAACACCCCGCTCAGGCAGGGCAGCGAGGAATACCTCGACTCGGAGAAGTACCAGCTCAAACCCCGCGACTGGGACGCCGCCGCCCGCGAGAACCGCACCATCGCCCCGCTCATCACCCGCCTCAACACCATCCGCCG
>NZ_JBFAET010000482.1:0-1307 GCF_040642095.1 Streptomyces sp. NPDC020362 | reverse complement strand
CGCCTGGGACGCGGGCTGCCGCCGCGACTACGAGAACCCCGAACACCGGTAGGGACACCAAGGGCCGGACGGCTGCGTCCGCCGGGAGCAGGAGCCCGTCCCTGCGGCATTCACGGCAATGGCCTGGAATCAGCTGCATTTGGCTGGGCCGCTAAGGGATCTCCGTGGCATCCCTGCCCACGGCACGCTCGACCGAACGGCCGTGGAAGGACGGAGCACTCCTGATAAGGGTGAGGCGACCACGAGGCACGCGGTCTGGAGATCGCCGAGGTAGTGGTTCCGCCGTTCGGATGGCGACGGACACCCGCTTGCACCTCAGGCACGGACAGCTCACCTGACCTGTGCCAGCCTGTAGATGTCCTGTTTGTCCGGCATGGGTCGTGGCATTGCGGCCGTCCTTGTGCGAGCGCGGCTCGAAGACTGGAGGAGACGGCCGATGGCAAGTGACGGACGGCCGTCGGGTCCGGCCCCGACCGGTGGATCGCGACGCCCGAGACCGGAAGAGAAGTCGGCGCTGAAGCGACTGAACCGCGCACGCGGTGCTGCGGCTGCCGCCGCGGCTGCGGGCCGTGCTCGGATTCGTGCAACGGCACAGCGTGTGGGGCAGCTGCCCCCGCCCCCGGGTCCGTTCCGTCCTGGATTCTGGCGCAGTCCGATCCGCGGGCCCTGGCTGACATCGGTGTTCGGACTGGTCCTCCTGATCGGCATTCCGCTGCTGTTCATCACCGGACTGCTCTCCTACGCCTCCTACAACCCCGACCTGAGCCCCATCAACGACGAGACCCCC
Organism: Streptomyces sp. NPDC020362; assembly: GCF_040642095.1. Classification (NCBI taxonomy): domain Bacteria; kingdom Bacillati; phylum Actinomycetota; class Actinomycetes; order Kitasatosporales; family Streptomycetaceae; genus Streptomyces; species Streptomyces sp. NPDC020362. The sequence continues at coordinate 520 of NZ_JBFAET010000482.1, read as the reverse complement.
GACAAGGGCATCCTGGGTTTCTACCTCTTCAGCTGGCCCACGCATCCGTACTGGCTCTACCGACTGCTCCAAGGCACGCACGTGACGCTGGGCGTGGTCCTCGTACCGGTGCTGCTGGCCAAGCTGTGGTCGGTGATCCCGAAGCTGTTCGAATGGCTGCCGGTGCGCTCCATCGCCCACGGGCTGGAGCGGCTGTCCCTGCTGATGCTGGTCGGCGGCGTCATCTTCGAATTCGTCACCGGCATCTTCAACATCCAGCTCTACTACGTGTTCCCGGGCTCGTTCTACCGCCTGCACTTCTACGGCGCCTGGGTGTTCATCGCCGCCTTCGTCGTCCACGTGTGCCTCCGTCTCGGCAGGATGACCAGGGCCCTGCGCTCGCGCAGCCTGGGCGCCGAACTGCGCACCGACCTCGCCAACACCGCGCCCGAACCTCCCGACCCCGACGGCCTGGTGGCAGCCGCTCCCGCCCCGCCCACGATGACCCGCCGCGGCGCTCTCGGCATGGTGGGAGCGGGAT
>NZ_JBFAET010000481.1:0-1338 GCF_040642095.1 Streptomyces sp. NPDC020362 | reverse complement strand
CAGCATGAGCCAGATCACCCGGACGCGTCACCAACACCAGACGCCCCGCACGCTCCTCCGCCAACCACCACTGCACCAGCGCCAGAACCTCACTCACGATGCCGTGTACGCGCTCGGCGGTCTCCGTACCGGACCCCGCCGGGCACGGAACGACCATGACGTCCGGTGTCCCTTCCGACTCCCGCAGTGCGTAGAAGTCCGCGACAGTCTCGATCACCAGCGCGTCGGTGGCGGAGGGCAGGGTGAACGGCGTCCACCCCAGCGCGAACAGCTGATCGCCGCCACCGGCACCGCGCAATTGCTCCGCCGAGACGGCCCGCAACGACAGCGACTCGACCGAGGCCACCGGGTCGCCGGTGCCATCGGCCACGGCCAGCGTCACCGAACCGGAGGCCGTCCGCGACAGTTTCACCCGCACCATCGCCGCACCGGCAGCCTGCACGACGACGCCGGACCACGCGAACGGCAGGACCGGGCCGTCGTCCAGCGCCACCAGCCCACCGGCGGCCAGAGCGTGCAGGGCGGCGTCCAGCAGCGCCGGGTGCAGGGCGAACTCCGCCGCCTCGGCAGCCGACTCGTCCGGCAGCTCGACCTCGGCGAAGACGTCGTCCCCGCCGCGCCACACCGAGCGCAGGCCCTGGAAGACCGGACCGTAGTCCAGGCCCGCAGCAGCCATGCCCTCGTAGAACGCCGTCAGGTCGACGGCCTCCGCGCCCGCCGGCGGCCACGCGCCGAGGTCCGCGGCGTACGGTGCCCCTGCCGAGGACAGCACACCCGTCGCGTGCCGCAGCCATGAACCGTCGTCGACGCGCGAGTGCACGCTCAGCTGTCGTCGGCCGGACTCGTCCTTCGGGCCGGCAGCCACCTGAAGGGTGACGCCGCCGCGCTCGGGCACCACCAGGGGAAGCTCAAGGGTGAGGTCTTCGATCGATCCGCACCCCGTCTCGTCGCCCGCCCGGATCGCCAACTCGACGAACGCGGTGCCGGGCAGCAGAACGGTCCCGTTCACGGCGTGGTCGGCGAGCCACGGATGGGTTTCGAGGGAAAGCAGTCCGGTGAGCAGGACCCCGTCGCTGTCGGCCGTCGCAATCGCGGCACCGAGGAGCGGATGGTCCGCCGCCCCCAGGCCGGCGGCCCGGACGTCACCGGACGCCTGGGGAACGTCGAGCCAGTAGCGCTCGCGCTGGAAGGCGTAGGTCGGCAGGTCGACGCGGCGGGCGCCCGGGAAGAGCGCCTGCCAGTCGGGCGAGATGCCGTGGGTGTGCAACTGCCCGACGGCGGTGACGAGGGCGTACGGCTCGGGGCGGTCGGCACGCAGGGCGGGAACGGTGACGATGC
>NZ_JBFAET010000480.1:0-1371 GCF_040642095.1 Streptomyces sp. NPDC020362 | reverse complement strand
CGATGCGAAACGCTGAGGCGTCGCCTGGCGGTCGACCACAGCGCCGAGACCGCCCGACGGCTTGAAGATGCGACCCACACACTGTGCCTGCTCACCGGCACCCGCCGACTGGATACGGCGCTGCACGTCGCCCGTCAGCAGATGGCCGAGGCGATGAGACGCAGGCAGCCCAACCAGCACTGAAACGCTCAGCCGTAAATGTCCAGGTCAGATAGGACACGCTGGCTGCGGTCCGAAGACGATCAATACGGTCCCAGATCCTCGCCACCACGGATCTGAGACATTCATGCGCGCTAAGAACAACGTACTGCGAACAGCCCGTTCCGAGACCGATGAGTGATCAATCAACAAAACCGGGTTCGCGGCCTGATGCTCATGCCGGTCCGCGGTGCATCACCGAAGCCGTTCATGCGCGTCCCGGACGATGTCCTCGTCCGCCTGCACCAGCTTCGCGCTCAACGGGACCCGGTTCCCTGCCGGCGGGCAGGGAACATCGCCCGCCGGAACCGCACCGAACTGGTGCTACCCCGGCGCACGCTTTGCTGCAGCTTATGCCCCTCCTGGTCGGTCAACCTGTGGACACGGACAGGCTGTGCCACTACACCCCCAACGGTCAGACCAACGGACGTCACCGCACATTCAACCGCGAGGGCGGAACGCGGTCGGGCCATCCGGGGGCCGCCTGGCTGTGCCTGCGCGCAGGGCCGGGTCCCCGGTCAGGGCTTCAGCGCGGCACGGATGAGAGGGCGCGCAGTTCATCGTCGGTGACGACCGCCATGTCCGTGGACCGCAGCCGAATGGTGGCCTTTCCGCTGATGAGCGTGGGATGGCGGGAGCTGAAGCCACCATCACGGTCCGTTGCCCACCCGTAGATCGAGACGCTGTGCCGCCAGGCACCGATGTGCAGCCTGCGCTTTTCGACCCGGTAGGTGGGCATTCCGTAGGGCAGTGCCACGCTCGCCTGCGGGAATTCCTCCAGGATCAGCCCGCTCACCCGGTCGAAGAGCGAACGGTGACCTGGCGCAATGGAGTCGACGTACTCCTGCACAGAGTCCATGCGACCATTGTGGTCCTCCCGCGAACACCGCTGCTGCGGGCTCGACCCCCTCGCGCCCGTCCGTCGCGCCTTCATGGCAGGGCAGGGCCGTGCGGCTCCAGCGGCCTGCTCCCGACCGTCAGGCGGCTGACCAGGGAAGATGGAGAACTGGGACGGGAGTATCTAGGGTCAGCACGTGGCTTTCATCATGGTGTGTGAAGACGATGCGGCGGTCCGCGACGTCCTCAAGCGCGCCCTGGAGCACGACGGCCACACCGTCTCCGTCGCCGCCACGGCCGACAGCCTGCTGCGGCAGCTCGCACCGGCGCCCCATC
>NZ_JBFAET010000479.1:0-1398 GCF_040642095.1 Streptomyces sp. NPDC020362 | reverse complement strand
TCTGAGGGTGGGGAGTGTAGTGGTGTGGGCAGGGGCATGGAACGGTCTTTGGCGGGGTGCCGCCCCAACGAGTGGCCGCGCCGTATGCAGTGACAATGCTCCGGGCAGTGCGCCTATGTGATCGAGGATGCACCCACGAACGTGTGGGACGAGGAGCTTGGCGGGCTGTTGCGTCGGATCGGGAGCCGTTTCACGCGTGTGGAGTCCCGGCGCCTGGTGCGCGACTACATCCATGGTCTGCTTGGCCCGGTCGGCCGCAAGAACGGCTGGCAGATCGCCGAATACGCCGGCCACGCCACGCCTGACGGCCTGCAACGGCTGCTGTCCCGCACCTGCTGGAACGCGGACGAGATCCGCAACGACCTGCAAGCCTACGTCGCTGAACACCTCGGCGCCGACGACGGCGTGCTGATCATTGACGACACCGGCTTCGTCAAGAAGGGCACCACCTCCGCCGGGGTGCAGCGCCAGTACTCCGGCACTGCCGGCCGCACCGAGAATTGCCAGATCGGCGTCTTCGCCGCCTACGCCACCACCCGCGGCCATGCCCTGGTCGACCGGGAGCTCTATCTGCCCAAGTCCTGGACGGACGACCGCCATCGCTGTCGGGCGGCGAAGATCCCCGACGAGCGAACCTTCGCCACCAAAGGTGAGCTGGCCCGCACCGTGATCGCACGAGCCCTCGCCTCACCGCTGCCCATCGCCTGGGTCACCGCCGACGCCGCCTACGGACAGGACTCCCACTTCCGTCACTTCCTCGAAGACGCCTGCCTCTCCTACGTCGTGGCCGTGCCCAAATCCCAGCCGGCCGGCGGCCCGCGCATCGATCACCTCTTCAGCCAAGCCCCGCCCGAAGCCTGGCAACGACTGTCCGCCGGACACGGCGCGAAAGGCGAGCGCTACTACGACTGGGCCGCCGCACACCTGCCCTCTGCATGCGAGTCAGACGGCGACATGGTCACCAGTCGGCGCTGGGTGCTGGCCCGCCGCAGCATCACCAAGCCCGACGACATCGCCTACTACCTCGCCTGCGCCCCGCTGGAGGCAACGATCGCCGACCTGGTCCGCGTCGCCGGATGCCGCTGGAAGATCGAGGAGTGCTTCCAGAGCGCGAAGAATGAATGCGGCCTGGACCACTACGAAGTCCGCCGTTATGTCGGCTGGTACCGGCACATCACTCTCGCCATGCTCGCCCACGCATTCCTGGCAGTGATGGCCGGCCATGAACGGCAAAAGGGGGCGTCGAACGGGACACGCCCGACCTCGTGGACCTCACACCAGCCGAGATTCGCCGTCTACTGGCAACTGGACCCCGCCATCGTCCCGTCGACCCCCGTCACATCATGACGTGGTCACACTGGCGCCGCCGCCATCAAGCACAAGCCCGCCGCTGTCACT
>NZ_JBFAET010000478.1:0-1423 GCF_040642095.1 Streptomyces sp. NPDC020362 | reverse complement strand
TCGACAGGTTGGCCCGCTGCGTGCGCGGGCGGTGGTGGCCGCGGCCCGGGCGGCGGCTCGGCCGTGCCAGCGCGGTGCCGTGCAGGGCCGGTCGCAGCCGCGTGGCCAGCTGCCGGGCCAGAGCGTCGACCAGGCTCCGGACCAGCGGACGCAGTGCGGCCAGCCGGGCCTCCGGCAGCCCGCCGGCATGCCGCAGCACCGAACGCAGCAGGTCGACGGAGGGCCGCACGGAGTCCGGGTCGAGTTCCGCACAGACGTCCGCCCGGCCCGCCGCGGCGGCCGCCGCCAGCACCTCCTCCCGGATGCCCGGCCCGAACAGAGCCGTCAGTTCCTCGGACCACTCCCGCACCGAGGGATACGGGGCCTCCCGGCCGCCGCCGTCCCCCGGACCGGTCAGGCTGCCCCGGCTGCCCTCACCGTGTCCGCTGCCGTACAGCTCGTCCAGCGCCGTCGCCAGGGCGCGGGCGGACGTGGGCAGTTGGTCGGTGCGGCGGCCCAGGACGAGACGCCAGCGGTCGGCCGGGGCGAGCCGGTGGTTCCCGCCGGAGGCGGGGTCGCCGGAGCCGTCGACGACAGAGGGTGCCTGGGGTCGCCGGGGCGGCGGAAGGAGCCCCCAGGCGTCCAGCGCCTCGCGGGCCGCGAGGTCGGCCCGGGTCCGGACGGCCAGCGCACGTGGGTCGACGGCGCCGGTGTCGGCCAGGTGACGCTCGCCGAGGCGCTCCTCGACGGCGGACAGCAGCCGGTCCCGCGCGGCCGGGCTGAGCGTGTCGAAGCCGCCCCGCAGCGCGGGCAGCCGGTCCAGGAAGTCCTGGTCGGACAGCTGAGCCACCCGGCCCAGCAGCGGCTCCAGCGCGGGCGCCGCCGACTCCAGCAACTGCCCCGCGGCGGTGAGCAGTCCGGTGAGCCGCGAGGTGAGCGCCGAGCGGGACTCGGGATCGCCGGCCCCGTCCACCCAGGACGCCACCCGGTCACCGAAGCCGTGCGGGTCCTCGTGCCCGAGCAGCACGCGGACGGCCCCGGCGGCGCCGCGCATCAACGGCGACCCCTCGGCGGCCAGCCGGGCGAGCGCGTCGGTGAGCCGGATTCCCCCCAACAGGTCGGCCCGGTGGGCCAGTTCCAGCAGGGCGTGGGCGTCGGCCGGGTCCTCGGAACCGGTGAGGCCGTCGACCTGACGCACAGCCGCGGCGGTGAGCAGCTCGGCCACGGCCGCCGCCCGTGCCGTACGGTCCTCGTCGGCCGGCAGCCCCGCCACGTGCCCGGCGCGCAGGCGGTCCGACAGGGCGAGGCCCGAGAGGAGTTCGGGCAGCGTGCCGGAGTTCGGCAGCACATCCGCGATGTCCGCGAGCCGCTCGTCCGTGAGCCCCGCAAGCCCGCACTCCGCCGCCTGCTCCAGGCCGAGCAGGGCCTGCGCCGCGGTCGGGCC
>NZ_JBFAET010000477.1:0-1447 GCF_040642095.1 Streptomyces sp. NPDC020362 | reverse complement strand
GGTCGGCGGCGAGGCGCTGCCGCCGTCGCTCGCCTCCGCGATGGCCGCGCTCGGCGCGGAGGTCACCAACCTGTACGGGCCCACCGAGACCACCGTCTGGTCGAGCGCCCTGCGCATCGAGGACGCCGCCGTCCTGCCCAGCATCGGCGGCCCCATCTGGAACACCTCCCTGTACGTCCTCGACGACCGGCTGCGCCCCAGCGACGAGGGCGAGCTGTACATCGGCGGCGAGGGACTGGCCCGCGGCTACCGGGGCCGGCCCGGACTGACCGCCGAACGGTTCGTCGCCGACCCCTTCGGACCCCCCGGTGCCCGCATGTACCGCACCGGTGACCTCGCCCGCAGGCGGGCCGACGGAGACGTCGACTACCTCGGCCGCGTCGACCACCAGGTCAAGATCCGCGGCTTCCGGATCGAGCTCGGTGAGATCGAGTCCGTCCTCGCCGCGCACCCGGCGGTGGCCCAGGTCGCCGTCGTGGCCCGCGAGGACCGCCCCGGTTCCCCGCTCCTCGCCGCCTACGTCGTACCCGCCGCGGGAGAGGACGTCCCCGGCACCGCCGGCCTGCGTGAACTGGCCGCCCGCTCACTGCCCGACTACATGGTCCCGGCCGCCTTCGTCACCCTCGACCGGTTCCCGCTGACCCCCAACGGCAAGCTGGACCGCAGGGCGCTGCCCGCCCCCGACCTCGCCGGCGCGACCACGGGCCGGGCACCCCGCACCCCGCACGAGGAGCTGCTCGCCGGGTTCTTCGCGGATGTGCTCTCGCTGCCCTCGGTCGGCATCGACGACGACTTCTTCGCGCTGGGCGGACACTCGCTGCTCGCCACGCGTCTGGTCAGCCGCATCCGTACCGCCCTCGGCGTCGAACTCGCCGTCCGCACCGTCTTCGAGGCCCCCACCGTGGCCACGCTGGCCGAGCGGCTCGGCGACGCGGAGACCGCCCGCCCCGCGGTACGCCCCGCTGTCCGCCCCGACCGCATTCCGCTGTCCTTCGCCCAGCGCCGGCTGTGGTTCCTCAACCGACTGGAGAGCAGGAACGCCGCCTACAACCTCCCCTACGCGCTGCGTCTGCGGGGTGTGGTGGACCGGGAGGCGTTGCGGTGGGCGTTGGGTGATGTGGTGGCGCGTCACGAGAGTCTGCGGACGGTGTTCCCGGAGGAGGGGGGTGTGCCGTGGCAGGAGGTGCTGGAGGGGGTTGGGCTTGAGTTGCCGGTGGTGGAGGTGGGTGCGGGGGAGCTTGAGGGGGTGTTGTCGGCTGCGGCCGGCCGGGGGTTCGATCTGGGGTGTGAGGTGCCGGTGCGGGCGGAGTTGTTCGTGCTGGGTGCCGAGGATCAGGTGTTGTTGCTGACGATGCATCATATTGCGGCGGATGGTTGGTCGTTGGTGCCGTTGGGTCGGGATCTGGCGGTGGCGTACGGGGCTCGTGTTGCGGGTGGTGTGCCGGAG
>NZ_JBFAET010000476.1:0-1476 GCF_040642095.1 Streptomyces sp. NPDC020362 | reverse complement strand
GTGCTCACCAGCCGCCGCGGCCCCGCGGCGCCCGGCGCCGCCGGCCTCAAGGCCGAGCTGGAGGAGGCGGGCGTGCGCGTGACCGTCGTCGCCTGTGACGTGGCCGACCGCGAGGCGCTGGCCGTGCTGCTCGCCGAGCACCCGGTGAACGCCGTCGTCCACACGGCCGGCACCGCCGAGGCGGGCATGCTCGCCGAGACGGGCCTCGGCGACTTCGTGGCGACGGTCGCCGCCAAGGCCCTCGGGGCCGTGCACCTCCACGAACTGCTCGGCGACCAGGAGCTGGACGCCTTCGTCCTCTTCTCCTCCGTCTCCGGCGTGTGGGGAGGCGGCGGGCAGGCCGCGTACTCGGCCGCGAACGCCTTCCTCGACGGCCTGGCGCAGCACCGGCGGGCCCGGGGCCTTGCCGCGACCGCGATCGCCTGGGGCCCGTGGGGCGAAGGTGGCATGGTCGCCGACGCCGGGGACGAGGAGCGGCTGCGGCAGCGCGGCCTGACCACGCTGCGGCCGGACCGGGCGGTCTCCGCGCTGCACGGTGCGCTGAGCGGCGGGGACGGCACGGTCACCGTGGCGGACGTGGACTGGGAGCGGTTCGTCGTCCCGTTCACCGTCAGCAGGCCGAGCGCGCTGCTGAGCGACCTGCCCGAGGTCAGGGACGCCCTCGCAGCGGAGCCTGCCGAGCAGGCCGCAGAACCTTCCGCACTGAAGGAGAAGCTGTCCGCACTGTCCGAGGACGAACAGCAACGCCTGCTCGTGGACACGGTGTGCGCGCACGCGGCGGCCGTACTCGGGCACAGCGGCTCCGCGGCGGTGGAACCGGACCTGGCGTTCCGGGACCTCGGCTTCGACTCCCTGACCGCGGTGGAGCTGCGCAACCTGCTCACTGCCGACACCGGCCTGACCCTGCCCGCGACGCTGGTCTTCGACCATCCGACGCCCGAGGCGATCGCCCGCCATCTGTGGGGCGAACTCGTCGGCGGGACGGGCCCGGACGAGGTGTCGGTCTCGGTCTTCAGCGAGCTCGACCGGCTGGAGTCGGTGATCTCGACGGCCGCCTCCGCCGAGGAGACGGTCCGGTCAGGGGTGCGGAGGCGGCTGCAGGAACTGCTGTCCCTGGTGAACTCCGCCGGAGAACAAGGCACGGAATCCGCCGACGCGCAGCGACAGCTCCAGGACGCGACGATCGACGACATCTTCGATCTGGTCGATCAAGATCTAGAAAATTCCTAGTTCTTGGCGCTCTACCTTTAACGACAGCCGAGGACGGATGAGGCGGATGAGCAGCAACGAAGACAGGCTTCTCGAGTATCTCAAGCGCGTCACCGGAGACCTGCGTCAGGTCCGGGAGCGCCTTCGCGAGGTCGAGGAGAAGGACCAGGAACCCATCGCGATCGTCGGCATGGCGTGCCGGTATCCGGGCGGGGTGCGCTCGCCCGAGGACCTGTGGCAGCTGGTGGTCTCCGGTGGTGACGCGGT
>NZ_JBFAET010000475.1:0-1551 GCF_040642095.1 Streptomyces sp. NPDC020362 | reverse complement strand
CTCGAACGCCTCCCACGACGTCTCCAGCAGCAACCGCTGCTGCGGGTCCATCGCCAGCGCCTCGCGCGGCGAGATCCCGAAGAAGGCCGGGTCGAACTCGGCAGCCTCGTGGAGGAAGCCGCCGTGGCGCACGTAGGACTTGCCGGAGAGGTCGGGGTCCGGGTGGTAGAGGTTCTCGACATCCCAGCCGCGGTCCTCGGGGAAACCAGAGATCGCGTCGCCGCCGGAGGCGACGAGACGCCACAGTTCTTCGGGCGACCGCACGTCACCGGGGAACCGGCAGGCCATGCCCACGATCGCGATCGGCTCGTCCGTCCCGGTCACCGCGGCGACCGCTGCCTCGGCCCGCTCCTGGACGCCCAGCGTCTCGGCCAGCAGGAAGCGGGAGAGCGCGACGGGCGTGGGGTGGTCGAAGACCATGGTCGCGGGGAGCCGCAGCCCGGTCGCCGTGTTCAGCCGGTTGCGCAGTTCCACCGAGGTGAGCGAGTCGAAACCGGCGTCCTGGAACGCGTGTTCCGGCTGGACGGCCTGGGCCGAGGCGTGGCCGAGCACGGCGGCCACCTCGGTGCGCACCAGGTCCAGCACCACCTGCTCGCGCTCGACCTCGGACAGCCCGGCCAGCCGTCGGCCCAGCGATCCCTTCGGCGCGGTCTGCGCCGTGCGCCGCGCGGTGCCCCGTACCGGGCCGCGCAGCCCTCGCAGGACCGGCGGCACCGTGCCCTGCAGCCCGCCCAGGTCGAGCCGGAGCGGGGCGACGGCGGCCCGGTCCAGGGTCAGCGCCGCGTCGAACAGCCGCAGTCCTTCGTCGACGGCCATCGGGGCCAGGCCCACCCGCTTGAGCCGGGTGTGGTCCGTCTGGTCGAGCCGGCCGGCCATGCCGCTGCCCTGCTCCCACAGGCCCCACGCCAGCGACGTGGCGGGAAGCCCCCGGGCGCGGCGGGATTCGGCGAAGGCGTCGAGGAAGGTGTTCGCCGCCGCGTAGTTGCCCTGTCCCGCGCTGCCCAGGATTCCGGACACCGAGGAGAAGACGACGAACGCCGACAGGCCGCTCGTCAGCTCATGGAGGTTGAGCACAGCGTCGACCTTCGGGCGCAGCACCTTCTCCATGCGCTCCGGGGTGAGCGCGGTGATCACGCCGTCGTCGAGCACGCCGGCCGCGTGCACCACGGCAGTCACCGGCGTGCCGGCCAGCACCTCGGCGAGGGCGTCCCGGTCGGCCACGTCGCAGGCCGCCCAGCGCACCTCGGCGCCCAACGCAACCAGTTCGGCCTCCAGCTCGACCGCGCCGGGGGCCTCCGCGCCGCGCCGGCTGACCAGCAGCAGGCTGCGCACTGCGTGCTCGGCGACCAGGTGCCGGGCGACGAGCCCGCCCAGCGCACCGGACGCACCGGTCAGCAGGACGGGGCCCGCGCCGAAGTCCGGCGTGCCGGTGGCCATCCCGGTGGCCTTCACCAGGCGCGGTACGAACACCTCCCCGCCGCGGACCGCGAACTGCGGCTCACCGGACGCGAGCGCGGCGGGCAGCACACGGACCGCCGCCTCCGTCTCCTC
>NZ_JBFAET010000474.1:0-1554 GCF_040642095.1 Streptomyces sp. NPDC020362 | reverse complement strand
ACTGACCTTAGCCAAACTCCGAATGCCGGTAAGTGAGAGCGCGGCAGTGAGACTGTGGGGGATAAGCTCCATGGTCGAGAGGGAAACAGCCCAGAGCATCGACTAAGGCCCCTAAGCGTACGCTAAGTGGGAAAGGATGTGGAGTCGCACAGACAACCAGGAGGTTGGCTTAGAAGCAGCCACCCTTGAAAGAGTGCGTAATAGCTCACTGGTCTAGTGATTCCGCGCCGACAATGTAGCGGGGCTCAAGCGTACCGCCGAAGTCGTGTCATTGCAGCATATAGCCCCAACGGGTGCTGTGATGGGTAGGGGAGCGTCGTCTGCCGGGTGAAGCAGCACCGGAAGGTAGTTGTGGACGGTTGACGAGTGAGAATGCAGGCATGAGTAGCGATACAAACGTGAGAAACGTTTGCGCCGATTGACTAAGGGTTCCTGGGTCAAGCTGATCTGCCCAGGGTAAGTCGGGACCTAAGGCGAGGCCGACAGGCGTAGTCGATGGATAACCGGTTGATATTCCGGTACCCGCTGTGAAGCGTCAAACATCGAGCATCGTGATGCTAAGGCCGTGAAGCCGTTCCGGACCCTTCGGGGAAAGGAAAGTGGTGGAGCCGCCGGACCAAGCGGTTAGTAGGTGAGTGATGGGGTGACGCAGGAAGGTAGTCCATCCCGGGCGGTGGTTGTCCCGGGGTAAGGGTGTAGGACGCTGTCTAGGCAAATCCGGACAGCACGAGTCTGAGACCTGATGCCGAGCCGATTGTGGCGAAGTGGATGATCCTATGCTGTCGAGAAAAGCCTCTAGCGAGTTTCATGGCGGCCCGTACCCTAAACCGACTCAGGTGGTCAGGTAGAGAATACCGAGGCGTTCGGGTGAACTATGGTTAAGGAACTCGGCAAAATGCCCCCGTAACTTCGGGAGAAGGGGGGCCAGCTCTGGTGAGAGGACTTGCTCCTCGAGCTGGGGGTGGCCGCAGAGACCAGCGAGAAGCGACTGTTTACTAAAAACACAGGTCCGTGCGAAGCCGTAAGGCGATGTATACGGACTGACGCCTGCCCGGTGCTGGAACGTTAAGGGGACCGGTTAGCTTGGATTCGTCCAGGCGAAGCTGAGAACTTAAGCGCCAGTAAACGGCGGTGGTAACTATAACCATCCTAAGGTAGCGAAATTCCTTGTCGGGTAAGTTCCGACCTGCACGAATGGCGTAACGACTTCTCGACTGTCTCAACCATAGGCCCGGTGAAATTGCACTACGAGTAAAGATGCTCGTTTCGCGCAGCAGGACGGAAAGACCCCGGGACCTTTACTACAGTTTGATATTGGTGTTCGGTTCGGCTTGTGTAGGATAGCTGGGAGACTTTGAAGCAGGCACGCCAGTGTTTGTGGAGTCGTCGTTGAAATACCAGTCTGGTCGTGCTGGATGTCTAACCTCGGTCCGTGATCCGGATCAGGGACAGTGTCTGATGGGTAGTTTAACTGGGGCGGTTGCCTCCTAAAGAGTAACGGAGGCGCCCAAAGGTTCCCTCAGCCTGGTTGGCAATCAGGTGTTGAGTGTAAGT
>NZ_JBFAET010000473.1:0-1557 GCF_040642095.1 Streptomyces sp. NPDC020362 | reverse complement strand
CAACCCGTCCGGCCACGGCGATCCCCCCCGGGGCGCCCCGTGGGGGCCGACCCGGACGCCTTCAGGGGTGGATCAGACGAGGTCGAACCGGTCGAGGTCCATGACCTTGGCGAACGCGGCGACGAAGTCCTTCACGAACTTCTCCTTCGCGTCGTCGGAGGCGTAGACCTCGGCGAGGGCGCGCAGCTCGGAGTTCGAGCCGAAGACCAGGTCGGCACGGGTGCCGGTCCACTTCACCCGGCCGGTGGCGGCGTCCCGGCCCTCGAAGGTGGTCTGGTCCTCGGACGTCGACTTCCACGTCGTGCCCAGGTCGAGCAGGTTGGCGAAGAAGTCGTTCGTGAGGGTGCCGGGCCTGTCGGTGAGGACACCGTGCTGCGAACCCTGGTGGTTGGCGCCCAGGACGCGCAGGCCGCCGACGAGGACGGTCGTCTCGGGCGCGCTCAGGGTGAGCAGGTTCGCCTTGTCGAGCAGCAGGTACTCGGACGGCAGGCGGTTGCCCTTGCCCACGTAGTTGCGGAAGCCGTCCGCGACCGGCTCCAGCGCCGCGAAGGACTCGGCGTCGGTGTGCTCCTCGGCCGCGTCGACGCGGCCCGGGGTGAAGGGCACCTCCACCTCGTGACCGCCGTCCTTGGCGGCCTTCTCCACCGCCGCGACACCGCCGAGGACGACGAGGTCGGCCAGGGAGACCTTCTTGGCGCCGGAGGAGGCGTTGAACTCCTGCTGGACGCCCTCCAGGACGCGCAGCACCTGGGCCAGCTCGTCGGGGCCGTTGACCTCCCAGCCGCGCTGCGGCTGCAGGCGGATGCGGGCGCCGTTGGCACCGCCGCGCTTGTCGCTGCCGCGGAAGGTGGACGCGGACGCCCACGCGGTCGAGACCAGCTGGGACACGGTCAGGCCCGAGGCGAGCAGCTTGGCCTTGAGGGAGGCGATGTCCGCGCCGTCGATCAGCTCACCCTCGCGCTGCGGCAGCGGGTCCTGCCACAGCAGCGTCTCCTCGGGGACCTCCGGGCCGAGGTACAGCGACTTGGGGCCCATGTCGCGGTGGGTCAGCTTGTACCAGGCGCGGGCGAAGGCGTCCGCGAACTCCTCCGGGTTCTCGTAGAACCGGCGGGAGATCGGCTCGTAGATCGGGTCGAACTTCAGGGAGAGGTCGGTGGTGAGCATCGTCGGGCGCTGCTTCTTCGACGGGTCGAACGCGTTCGGGACGATCTCCGGTGCGTCCTTCGCCACCCACTGGTTGGCGCCCGCCGGGCTCTGGGTCAGCTCGTACTCGTACTCGAAGAGGTTCTTGAAGAACCCGTTGCTCCACTGGGTCGGAGTGGTGGTCCAGGTGACCTCGAGGCCGCTGGTGATGGCGTCCTTGCCCACGCCCGTGCCGTACGTGCTCTTCCAGCCGAGGCCCAGCTGCTCCATCGGGGCGGCCTCGGGGTCGGCGCCGACGTTGTCCGCGGGGCCGGCACCGTGGGTCTTGCCGAAGGTGTGGCCACCGGCGATGAGGGCGACGGTCTCCTCGTCGTTCATCGCCATGCGGCGGAACGTCTCGCGGATGTCGCGAGC
>NZ_JBFAET010000472.1:0-1591 GCF_040642095.1 Streptomyces sp. NPDC020362 | reverse complement strand
CCGAGCGGCAGCACACCGCCGTCGTCGGTGAGAAGGTCACCGCCCAGATGGTTCACACCTTGGCGAGGGAAGTGATGACCCTCAACGAGAAGATCGCCGAGGTCGACAAGGTCATCGAAAACCGGTTTCGCGAGCACGAACTCGCCCCAGTGATCGCCAGCCTGCCCGGCATCGGCCCTCTACTCGGAGCGGAATTTCTGGCGGCCACCAGCGGGGACATGAGCTTCTTCGCCACTCCTGACCGGCTGGCGGGATTCGCCGGCCTCGCTCCCGCGCCTCGAGACTCCGGCCGTGTCAGCGGCAACCTCCGCCGCCCGAAGCGCTACCATCGCGGACTCCAACGCGCCTTCTATACGTCCGCCCTCATCAGCATCCGCAACTGCACGGAGTCCCGCAGGTTCTATGACCGCAAAAGAGCGGAAGGTAAGCGACACACCCAGGCTGTGCTGGCCCTGGCCCGCCGCCGCGTCAACGTCCTCTGGGCACTCTTGCGGGACGGACGGTGCTACCAAGCTGCACCACCTGTCACAGCATCACCTTGACAACGTCATTGGGAAGTCGATCATCGCCACGTGGACTATGGCTTCAGAGCGGTGAGAGTGGGTCTCGTAGTCGCGTGCGAGACGGCGGTGGTGCATCAGCCGGCCGAAGGTCCGCTCGATAACCCAACGTCGGGGGATCACCTTGAACCCCTTGACGCCGGCGTCGCGTTGGACGACTTCGACGTCGATGCCGAGGCGGGCGCCGTCGTCGATGGCTTTCGTTCGATAGCCGGTGTCGGCCCACGCCTTGGTCACTCGAGGAATTACGGCGGAGATCTGGGAGAGCAGGTGGATGCCGCCGGTGTTGTCGGAGACGCTTGCCGCGGTCACCCAGACGGCCAGCAGCAGGCCGAGGGTGTCGACGCCGATATGGCGTTTGCGACCTGCGATTTTCCTGCCTGCGTCGACGCCCTGGCCGGCCGCGGGCACGTTGGTGGAGGTCCTGACGCTCTGAGCGTCCAGCACGCAGGCGCTCGGCTCGGCCTTGCGGCCTTCGGCTTCACGCACCAGGCGCCGCAGCAGGCCGTTGAGCTGGTCGAAGATCCCTTCTTTCTGCCAGGCGGCGAAGTAGCCGTAGGCCGTCTCCCACGGTGCGAAGTCGTGCGGCAGGTAGCGCCAGGGAATCCCGGTGCGGCCGACGTAGAGGATGGCGTCCATGATGCGGCGCAGGTCATGCTCGGGTGGGCGGCCGATGTCCAGGCCCTTGTCTCTGCGCTCGGCCCGCCAGGCGGTGAGCGTGGGACCGATCAACTCCCAGCGGGCATCGGAGAGGTCACTGGGTACGGGCGGTGTCGCGTCACGTTTCGGTAGTACCGTCGGACACGACGCGCCCCCCAGGGCGCAAACAGCGTCAACCGGGGGCGCTACGAGATCAGACAGGAGCGACTCGACTCAAACGGGCAGAGGTATGGAGTCTCCTGTCGCACAGCCCGCATTGACCACTCTCACCTCAGCGGTCGCAGACCCACTAGTCCCCAGAAGCGCCACCAAACAACCCCTCCCGGGACAAAACGCTCTTTTAGCTGTGGGGTGACCATGCCGTCGGGCCC
>NZ_JBFAET010000471.1:0-1591 GCF_040642095.1 Streptomyces sp. NPDC020362 | reverse complement strand
GAACTGACGGAGATCGTCGCCTGGGACCGCGCCGTCCACCAGCACCGTGTCGGTCGCCGGGGACAGCCCCTCGTCGGCGTCCTCCTGCCACCAGGAGGGCCGTGCGGCAGGCGCAGCGGCCGGGACGGGGGCGGCCGGGGTCAGGGACCGGATCGCCCCGTGCAGCCGGGCGAACACCTCCGGGGGCATGCTGTCGACCCGGTCGAGGATCTGCGCGGCACGCGGGTCCGTGGCCCGGGCCTCGGCCTTCTCCTCGTCGGTCAGGAGCATCGTGCGCAGCGTCAGGATCTCGTCGATCTCCGCCGCGTCGTGCAGATCGCCCGGGCTCTCCGGCGCCACCTGCGGACGGTCCGGGAGGATGATCGGGGCGGAGAGCACGACCGGCCCGATCGGGCCCGTGTCCTGCGGTGCGCCGCCGAGCACGGGAAAGGTGAACTCGTTGCGGCAGCCGCGTACCTGGTCCGCGAGGCCGTCCGGCGGATCGATCAGCGAGACGAACTCCACGCCCGCGCCGCCGACGAGCGTGTGCGCCGCGAGCAGCGCGGACCGCAGCGCATCGCCACGGGCGGCCCGGACGTCCGAGGCGAGCGAGGTGTTCTCGGTGCGCACGCGCAGCCGGTACACGTCCTCGGCGACCGGTTCGGCCACGACCGCCGTACGCGCCCGGACCTCCTCGCGCCGCCGCACCACCCGCCCTGCCCCCGCGGGCAGCTGCTCGGTCTCCTCGCCCGCGGGCGCCCCGGCCCCCGCGGAGCACTCGCCCCGCAGCAGATCCGCCAGCGGCCACTGCAGAGCGACCTCGCGGGGGACCGCCTCGTCGAAGGTGAGGTGGGCCGTTCCGTCCTCGGTGCGCAGCGACTCGACCGGGCGGTACCGGCCGTCCGCACCGAGCGCCTGCACCTGCTTGTGCTGCAGCTGCAGACAGCGCACCCGTACGCGCAGGACCGCGTCGGGCCGCCGTACGCGCACCAGGCACTCGGTCTGCTGGTACCAGGAGTCCGCGGAGCCGGAGATGCCCGGCGTGACGGGCCCGTCCGCCTCCACCCAGTCGCGGGGCAGCAGGACCCCGAACTGCCAGCGGACCCGGTTCTTGGCGGAGGACCGGCGGTAGGGGTAGAGGAGGTAGCCCTCGTACAGGACGGCATCGGCGACAGCGCTCACCTGTGCGAAGGCGCCTCCGGACCCGTCGTACGACGGGTCGTCGGCCCCCTCTTCCACGGCCGCGCATGCCACGCCGCTCCCGCCGCCCGTCGCCGTCATCCCGCCTCCTTGTCGCAGGTGCACCGGCCGATTCCTTCCACCAAGGTCACACCTCTCACAGGTCCTCGCCCCTTAGGCGGACCGGTATTGCTCCGGTCAGGGGAGAGAGGGGCCGTGCGTGCCTGTGTGGGGCGGTGGGGGAGCGGGGCGTGTGTGCCTGTGTCGGGCGGTCGGGGCAGCGGGGCGTGTGTGCCTGGGCGGGGGAGTGGGGCGGGGGCGTTTGCGCGGGGCGGCATGGGGGCGGGGTGGCCCCGGCCGCCCGCGCGCGGGCCCCCCACCGGGAGGACGGGCGCCCCCCCTGGAGGCCGCAGCGGGCGAAGTGCAGCACCGC
>NZ_JBFAET010000470.1:0-1594 GCF_040642095.1 Streptomyces sp. NPDC020362 | reverse complement strand
GGGCCCCGCACTCCCCGTTCGACTCCACGGCGACGGAGGAGCTGGGCCAGAACGCGATCGTCATCCGCGTCCAGCCGGACGAGGGCATGACCGTGCGGTTCGGCTCCAAGGTGCCGGGCACCTCGATGGAGATCCGGGACGTGTCGATGGACTTCGCCTACGGCGAGTCCTTCACCGAGTCGAGCCCGGAGGCGTACGAGCGGCTCATCCTGGACGTCCTGCTCGGCGACGCCAATTTGTTCCCCCGTCACCAGGAAGTGGAAGAGTCCTGGAAGATCCTCGACCCGATCGAGGCGTACTGGGCGCAGCACGGAAGGCCGGCCCAGTACGCGTCGGGAACGTGGGGTCCCCAGGAGGCAGACGAGATGCTCGCACGAGACGGACGGAGCTGGCGCAGGCCATGAAGATCGACCTGACCGACACCACGGCAAGCAAGATCAACAAGGCGCTGGTGCAGGGCCGCCGCGCCATCGGCACCCCTGCCGTGGGCATGGTGCTGACGATGGTCATCGTCACGGACGAGGAGAACGCCTACGACTCGATCCGGGCGGCCGAGGAAGCCTCGCACGAGCACCCCTCGCGGACCCTGGTGGTCATCAAGCGGCACGCCCGCACCCTGCGCGACCGCACCACCTCGCGGCTGGACGCCGAGGTCCGCGTCGGCTCGGAGGCCGGCACAGGCGAGACGGTCGTGCTGCGGACCTACGGCGAGGTGTCCGACCACGCCGACTCGGTGGTCCTGCCCCTGCTGCTGCCGGACGCACCGGTGGTCGTGTGGTGGCCGGTGGACGCGCCCGACACCCCGTCGAAGGACCCGCTGGGCGCGCTCGCCCAGCGCCGGATCACCGACCTGTACGCGGTCGAGCGGCCGATGGAGGTCCTGGAGACCCGGGCCCGCAACTACGCTCCCGGCGACACCGACCTCGCCTGGACCCGGCTCACGCTGTGGCGGTCCATGCTGGCCGCCGCCCTGGACCAGGCCCGGACCAAGGTCACGTCGGCGGCCGTCGAGGCCGAGCAGGACAACCCCAGCGCCGAGCTGCTGTCGCGCTGGCTGGAAGCCCGCCTCGGCGTCCCGGTGGACCGCGTGGTCACCGCGGGCCCGGTGGTGACGGCGGTGCGCCTGGGCACCGGCAACGGCGAGATCGTCATCGACCGCCCCGAGGGCCCGCTCGCCACGCTGACCCTGCCGGGCCAGCCGCCGCGCACCCTCGCCCTGAAGGTCCGCCAGACCTCCGAACTCATCGCCGAGGAGCTGCGCCGCCTCGACGCCGACGAGATGTACGCCATCGCCCTCAAGGGCGAGGCCGCCAAGGAGAACGCCTGACATGTCCGACGCACCGTCAGACACCATCGAGCCGACCCGCCGGCCCGAGTGGACGGCCCTCGCCGGCCACCGCGCCGAGGGGCAGCCGGACCTGCGTGAGCTGTTCGCGACGGACCCCGGCCGCGCCGAGCGGTACGTCGTGCGGGCCGGCGATCTGCACATCGACTACAGCAAGCACCTGGTCACCGACGAGACGCTGCGGCTGCTGCGCGAGCTGGCCGCCGCGACGGACGTCTTCGGCCTCAGGGACGCCATGTTCCGCGGGGA
>NZ_JBFAET010000469.1:0-1616 GCF_040642095.1 Streptomyces sp. NPDC020362 | reverse complement strand
CTGGCTCACCGACATCATCCCGCCCGCACCGGCCAGGACCTTCAACGACCGCGAGCGAAGGGCCACGACACGCGCACCGTCCTCCAGGGACAGCATCCCGGCCACCGTCGCCGCCGCGATCTCGCCCTGCGAGTGGCCGACGACCGCGTCCGGGATCACGCCCGCGGCCTCCCACACCGCGGCCAGGGACACCATCACCGCCCACAGCGCAGGCTGGACGACATCCGCAGCCTCCAGCGCAGGCGCGCCCCCCGCACCAGTGAGCACGTCCGTCAGGGACCAGTCCACATACGGGTCGAGTGCCTTCTCGCACTCGGCCAGCCGCGCCGCGAACACCGCGCTGACTTCGGCCAGTTCACGGCCCATGCCCAGCCACTGCGAACCCTGACCCGCGAAGGCGAACACCACCCGCGCCCCCGGCCGGGCCACACCGCAGACCACCGAGCCCGAGGACACACCCGCGGCCAGGCTCTCCAGACCGGACACCAGCTCGCCACGGCCACCACCGACCACAACCGCCCGGTGCTCGAACAACGACCGCGTCACCGCCAACGACCAGGCAACATCCGCCGGTTCCAGCTCCGGCCGCGCCACGACCCACTCCCGCAAACGCCCCGCCTGCCCCGACAAACCGCTCGCCGACCGGCCCGACACCACCCACACACCCGGACCCGACACCACCGAAACCACGCTCGCGTCACCGGTCGTGCGGTCGGCATCGTCCTGCCCGGACGCGCCGATCTCAGCGGCCGGCGCCTCCTCCAGGATCACGTGTGCGTTGGTTCCGCTGATCCCGAACGAGGACACACCCGCACGCCGCACCCGCCCGTTCGCAGGCCACGCCACCGACTCCGTCAGCAACCGCACCCGCCCCGCAGACCAGTCGATATGCGGCGACGGCTCATCCACATGCAACGTCCGCGGCAACTCACCATGCTGCAGCGCCAGCACCACCTTCATCACACCCGCCACACCAGCAGCCGCCTGCGTATGACCGATGTTCGACTTCACCGACCCCAACCACACCGCAGACTCCTCCGACCGCCCCTGCCCATACGTCGCCAGCAACGCCTGCGCCTCGATCGGATCACCCAACGCCGTCCCCGTACCATGCGCCTCCACCACATCCACATCCACACCCGACAACCCCGCACTCGCCAACGCAGCACGAATCACCCGCTGCTGCGACGGACCATTCGGCGCCGTCAGACCATTCGACGCACCGTCCTGATTCACCGCACTGCCCCGCACCACCGCCAGCACCCGATGACCAAGACGCCGCGCATCCGACAACCGCTCCACCACGAGCATGCCGACACCCTCCGCCATGCCCATCCCGTCCGCCGACGCAGCAAACGCCTTCGACCGCCCATCCACCGCAAGCCCACGAGCCTGAGAGAACGCCACAAACCCGTCCGGCGTCGCCATCAACGTCACACCACCCGCCAACGCCAGCGAACACTCACCCGCCCGCACCGCCTGACACGCCAGATGCAACGCCACCAACGACGACGAACACGCCGTGTCCATCGTCACCGCCGGACCCTCCAACCCGAACGTGTACGACAACCGCCCCGACAACACACTCGTCGCATTACCCGTCATCAAATGACCGG
>NZ_JBFAET010000468.1:0-1622 GCF_040642095.1 Streptomyces sp. NPDC020362 | reverse complement strand
CGTGAGCAGATCGCCCGGATCGCCCGGGCCACAGGCCGGCTGATCGGAGTGAAGGGCCGGCCTCCGGCTCCATTCATGAACCTGAGCGTCTCCGTTCATGAACCTCGGCACAGGAGCTCGGACACCCTCCCTGAACCGGCAGCCCGACCCCGGTGCCGGAAGGCGAAATGCTGACCGACTTCAAGAGCCACGGGCCGTTCGAGCGTGACCGTCACCGCGGCCAAGTGCGTGGGCCGGAGCGCGTCCAGCCCAGTCGGCAGCGTCACGACACCTCGCATGGCGCCAGAGTGGATGTAGAAGGCCAGATGGTCGCCGGTCCGCACCTCGAAGCCCCCTTGGGCCTCCGGCAGCACCGAGACCTCGGCCCTGAACGACTGATGTGCCCCGATCGAGCCCGGCGCTGCGAGCACATGACCCCGCTCCACCGCGGACTTCCCCGGCAGCAGCAACGCGACATTCATGCCCGTGATCGCTTCGTCGACGTGATGCTTGTCCACCTCGATACCAGTGACCGGGACAAGCTCGTTGCGGCCAGATCCCACGATGCTCACGTCGGCACCTGAGTGGACACGCCCTCGTACGATCACGCCCGCCGCCGCAACCGCCCTGCCCTGGTTGCGGGTGAAGACGTCTTCGACGACGAACAGAAACGGTTGCTCCACGGCGGTCACAGATGCTCCCCGTAATGCCCACACCGTCGTGGGAAGAGATCCGAGCGTATCGGTGGCCGTGGATCCGTTGCAGGAGGCCACCGAGGGGTGAGCGCCGTTCGCGATCAGGACTGGCCGGGGCTGGACAGGCGTTCCGTCGGCCCGCCGAAAGGCAGGACGAGGGTCCGTGTCGCCATGAGCCAGACGCCGTCGATCCTGCGGAACGTGTCCTCGTAGTGGCCGATATTGGCCGGCAACCGGGGCGCCACCAGCGTGCCCTCGGTGTAGCCGTCGACTCGGTACGTCGCGAAGTAGCTGGTCGATCTGGCGGTGTCCGGCGAGTCGACCGTGACCAGGATGTTCGTGCACATGCGCCGGGACAGGCGATCCACGGGCCGGGAGCCGAAGTACTTCCGCAGAGCCTCCCGGCCTTCGATCCGCCGCTGGTCATACGGCCATTCCCAGACGCCGTCAGGGGTGAAGAGGTCGGAGACGGTGCTCGGCTCGCCGAGGTCCAGCCGACGGACGAGCTCCAGGACCAATCGCTCACAGGCGCGTTCTGCGAGGAGGCGCTCAACCGGGTTTGGATCGCTGGTGGTCATCGCCACTTCCTACCAACCCTGCCTGCGTGCCCGCGACTCCTTTGCCGGGCCCTGCCCCGTCACCTGCCGCGCTCGCCTGCTGCAGGACCCGTCGACGGTCATCGAAATCCTCTGGTTCTCTGACTGCCGGCTGTTGCGCGTATCCATCGACGGACGTTGCTCGGACGTCCTTGCTCGCTCCCGCGCCTGCTTGCGAAGGCCGGCGGTTGCCGGCCACCGATACAGGCGGTCTGTTGCCGAGCGTCCTGGTCGCTGCCGCGGGTGTCTGGGGCCGCGGCGGGGCGTGGTGGTTGCTGGGGAGGCTCAGTAGGCGGAGTTGACGTTGTCGATGGAGCCGTAGCGGTGGGCGGCGTAGTTGGCTGCGGCGGTG
>NZ_JBFAET010000467.1:0-1637 GCF_040642095.1 Streptomyces sp. NPDC020362 | reverse complement strand
TCGACTCGCTCACCGCGGTGGAACTGCGCAACCGCCTCAACGGCGTGACCGGACTGCGCCTCCCGGCCACCCTCGTCTTCGACTACCCCAACCCCGTCGCGCTCGCCAGGCACCTCCGGGCCCGGCTCGTGGGCGACGGCGAGCAGCCCGTGAACCTTCCGCCGGTCCGCACGGCGGAGGCGGTCTCCGACGAGCCGATCGCGATCGTGGGGATGGCCTGCCGGTTCCCCGGCGACGTGAACGACCCGGACACGTTCTGGAAGTTGCTCGCCACCGGGGCGGACGCGATATCCGGCTTCCCGTCCGACCGGGGCTGGGACGCGGGGGAACTCTACGACCCGGACCCCGAGCACACGGGCACCTTCCACAACCAGGCCGGCGGGTTCGTCGCGGGCGCCGGCGGGTTCGACGCCGGGTTCTTCGGGATCAGCCCGCGTGAGGCGCTGGCGATGGACCCGCAGCAGCGGCAGTTGCTGGAGGTGTCCTGGGAGGCGCTGGAGCGTGCAGGCCTCGACCCGGCGTCGCTGCGCGGCACCCAGACCGGCGTCTTCGTCGGCGGGTTCGCCTCGGGATACGCGCTCGGCGTGGCGAGCGGGAGCGACGGTGCCGAAGGACACCTGACGACAGGCTTCGCGACGAGTGTGATGTCGGGCCGCGTGTCGTATGCGCTGGGTCTCGAGGGCCCGGCGGTGACGGTGGACACGGCGTGCTCGTCGTCCCTGGTGGCCCTGCACCTGGCCACCCAGGCGATCCGCGCCGGGGAGTGCTCGATGGCGCTGGCCGGCGGAGCCACGGTCATCGCGAGCCCCGACGGGTTCGTGGGAATGAGCCAGCAGGGCGGCCTTGCGGCAGACGGACGCTGCAAGGCGTTCTCGGCGGAAGCGGACGGGATGGGCTTCGCCGAGGGCGCGGGCATGGTCGTCGTGGAGCGGCTGTCCGACGCGCTCCGCAACGGCCACGAGGTGCTGGCGGTGGTGCGCGGGTCGGCGGTGAACCAGGACGGCGCGTCCAACGGCCTGACCGCCCCGAACGGCCCCTCGCAGCAGCGGGTCATCCGCGCCGCGCTCGCGAACGCCCGTCTGTCGGCCGCCGACGTGGACGTGGTCGAGGCGCACGGTACGGGTACGACGCTGGGTGACCCGATCGAGGCGCAGGCGCTGCTGGCGACGTACGGCCAGGACCGGTCGGAGGAGCGGCCGCTGCTGCTCGGCTCGGTGAAGTCCAACATCGGCCACACCCAGGCCGCCGCCGGCGTCGCGGGCGTCATCAAGATGGTGCTCGCCCTGCAACACGGGGAGTTGCCGAGGACGCTGCACGTGGACGAACCCTCGCCGCACGTCGACTGGACGGCCGGCGACGTGCAGCTGCTGAGCGAACCGGTGCCGTGGCCCGCCAACGGCCGGGTGCGCCGCGCAGGCGTCTCCTCGTTCGGCATCAGCGGCACCAACGTCCACCTGATCCTGGAGGAAGCGCCCGCCGCGGACGGAGCGCTGGAGCCGACCGCCGCTGAACCCGCCGACGAGGTGGGCGAGTCGACAGAAGCCTCTGCGGTGGTCGAGACCGAGGGTGTGAGCGCGTGGCTGGTGTCGGGCCGGTCGGTGAGCGGTTTGTCGGGGCAGGCGGGGCGTTTGCGGGAG
>NZ_JBFAET010000466.1:0-1764 GCF_040642095.1 Streptomyces sp. NPDC020362 | reverse complement strand
CGTCCCCGGCGTCGACATCACCGTCACCCCACCAGCCAACGCCAACGACGACTCACCCGACCGCAACGACTGACACGCCAGATGCAACGCAACCAACGACGACGAACACGCCGTATCCACCGTCACCGCCGGCCCCTCAAAACCCAGCGCATACGCCACACGCCCCGACGCCACACCACCCGAACCCCCCGTACCGAGATAACCCTCGACATCCTCCGACACCACACCAGCCGGCAGATAATCGTGATAGATCAACCCCGCGAACACACCCGTATCACTGCCCCGGAGCATGCTCGGATCGATCCCCGCATCCTCCAACGCCTCCCACGACGTCTCCAGCAGCAACCGCTGCTGCGGATCCATCGCCACAGCCTCACGCGGACTGATCCCGAAGAAACCCGCATCGAACTCACCCGCGTCGTAAAGGAACCCACCCTCACCCGAGTAGCTCTTGCCCGAGGCTTGAGGATCGGGATCGTAGACATCGGTAGCCCAACCGCGGTCCGTGGGGAACGTGCCCACCGCGTCCCCGCCCGAGGACAGCAACGCCCAGAACTCGCCAACGGAAGACACCCCTCCCGGGAAGCGGCAGCCCATGCCGACGATGACCAGACGGTCCTCATCCACCGCTATGCCGCCCGTCACCGGGAGCACGGAACCCGCCGACGCGGCATCGCTCCCACCGACCACCTCACGCACCACGAACTCGGCCAGCGCCGAAGGCGTGGGGTAGTCGAACACCGCGGTGGCCGGCAGGCGCAGACCCGTCACCGTGTTCAACCGGTTGCGCAACTCCACGGAAGTCAGCGAGTCGAAACCGACGTCGCGGAAGGAACGCCCGGACTCGACCGCTTCGGGGCCACTCATGCCCAGGACCAGGGCGGCCTGCGCCTTGACCAGGTCCAGCACGGTCTCCTGCTGCTCGGCCGGGCTCATCCCGGCCAGGCGGGCGGCGAGTGTGTTCTGGCCGTCCGCAACGGACTCTCCGACCGTACGGCGTGCGGGTGTGCCAGCACGCGACGTGCGCACCAGGCGGGACAGGAACGGCGGGACCTCACCGGAACGCTGCACCGCGGCCAGATCGAGCCGGGCCGTCACCAACAGGGATTCCGCCTGGTCGGCGGCCGCGTCCAGCAGCGCGAGCCCGTCGGCGTCGGAGAGCGGCAGCAAGCCCTGCCGCCTCATCCGCTGCCAGTCGGCCTCCGTCAGCTCACCGGCCATGCCCTGCTCCCACGGCCCCCAGGCCAGCGACACGGCAGGCAGACCAGCCCGCCGGCGCATCGCAGCAAGAGCATCCAGGAACGTGTTGCCCGCCGCGTAGCCGGCCTGCCCCGGATTGCCCCAGACCCCCGCCACCGACGAGAACAACACGAACATATCCAGGTCCAGATGACGGGTCAGCTCATGCAGATGCCAGGCCGCATCAGCCTTCGGCCGCATCACCGCATCCACCCGCTCCGCAGTCAAAGCCGTAGCAAGCCCGTCATCCACGATCCCCGCCGCGTGAACGACACCGGTCAGCGGCACACCCTTCAACACACCGGCAAGCTGATCCCGATCAGCAACATCACAGGCCACCACCTGCACGCTCGTCCCGCCACTGGCCAACTCTGCCGCCAGAGAAGCCACACCAAAGGCAGTCGGCCCACGCCGCGAGACCAGCACCAGCCGCCCGGCCCGACCCGTCCCGGCAAGATGCCGGGCCACCAACCCACCCAACGCACCCGAAGCACCCGTAACCAACACCGTGCCCCCACACCCAGC
>NZ_JBFAET010000465.1:0-1772 GCF_040642095.1 Streptomyces sp. NPDC020362 | reverse complement strand
GGTATGACGCTTGGGCGGCCTCAAGCCCTGGCCGGCTTCGTCCTCGATGCAGAGCCAGGCGCCCAAGTCCGCCGCCCTGGACGCCTTCACCGCCGGGATCTGCTGCAGGCCGAAGAACTGCACCGTCACTGCCGCAACCGGGCCGCCACCGACGGGCGACTCCCGCTCGGTGGCGAACTGGTGACCGCTGAGCTGAGCGGCCTACCGGAGATGACTGGCCGCGACAGGCTCAGTGCCGAACTCGACACGCTCTCCATCGATGTCACCCATCACCTCATGGAGCACCACCGTCGGCTGCTGCTGGAGCTCGGCGCCGCCGACTCCGCCCACCTCCGCAGGATGATCCCCGGCCAGAACGTGCTGGGCGCTGGGGCGCGAGCCTCCACCCGGACCCCGCCGATCCCGTCCGGGAAACGGGTCATCTTCTGCCCCCGAGGCCCGCGGCCCGCGCCGCACGGTCGTCGGCGAGATGGCAGGGGACCTCGAAGAGGTCGCTGCCGCCCGCCGCGACCACGGCCCCCAGGCTGCACTCGGCCTTCTCGGCCGCACCAGCCTGGCCCCGACTTCGACACGGCCCCCGGCCCGGACCCGCACCGACGGTGCCGCGGGTGCCCTGATCCACCCGTACGCGGACCTCCAGCCAGGCAGGGGGAGCTGCTGGTCTACTCCCCGAACAGGCCGCCTTCGGGATGGTACGGGCTTGGGCAGGTAGGGCAGCCGTATACAGCGGATCAGCCGCTCCAAGGACTGGCTTGCCGCTGGAGCCCCGACCGCTCACGCTGGGCACCCTGGTCATCCGGGTCCGCTTCAGTTCCGGCCAGTGCCAGCCCTGCGCAGTGGGCGAGCAGTGCACCGCCTCTGCCGTCGGGCGCCGGTTGATCCTTCGGCGTCGCGAGGCGATGGGCTTCGGTCACTCTTGACGGGTCACTCTGGCTCTGGGTTCACGCTGCCTGTTCGTGAGGTCTTCCCGTTTCCGGTCGGTGTCGGGGTTCGTTTTCAAGGGGCGTCGGTCTGCAGGCTTGGCGGGGCGGACGGTGTGCGGGCATGTTGTGCGTCTCCCGGGTCCGGGTGCCTGGCAAAAAGGGTTGTGCTGTGATGCAACCGGTCTTCGTGCCCGTGGGTATTAGAGGCGATGTCGGACCTCACCCGGGGGATTGCATGTATGTGGACCGTTCGGCCGGTCGGACGGCCGGCTGTTTCGGCGGTGTTGTCGTGGCCTGTGCGGTTCTGTTCTCGGCCGTGGGTTGTTCGGTGGACGCGGGCTACGGCGTGAAGGTGGCCGGTCACCTTCCGGTTGCGCGGATCTTCACTGTGGTGGCCGGCAAGGCTGCTGGCGGGCGCGGTGACGGCACGGGCGAGGTGTCCGGTGCATGCCCGGTTCCGTCGGTGCCGGAGCCTGCCGTGCTTGCGCATGTGCGCGTGAACATGTCCGACGGGGAGACGGTCGGTGTGGGCATACCGATATCCGTCACCTTCTCTCGGCCGGTCCCGGCCGCCGATCGCGAGGGTGTGGAGAGCTGGCTGCGCGGGCAGACCTCGTCCGGCAAGAGGGTTGCGTGGAGTTGGGTGATGGGCCACAGCCTTCTGGACGGGCGGCGTGTCGACTTCCGCCCCGACACCGCCTACTGGCGGTCCGGCACCCGGGTCACCCTCCGTCTCGGGTCGCACGGCGCCCGGCATTTCGCTATCGGCAGGTCGCTGGTCACCACGGTCGACGCGAAGACGTACGCAAAGACGTACCTCATCACGTACGTGATGACGTACGTGATGAG
>NZ_JBFAET010000464.1:0-1783 GCF_040642095.1 Streptomyces sp. NPDC020362 | reverse complement strand
ACCATGGAGCTTATCCCCCACAGTCTCACTGCCACGCTCTCACTTACCGGCATTCGGAGTTTGGCTAAGGTCAGTAACCCGGTAAGGCCCATCGCCTATCCAGTGCTCTACCTCCGGCAAGAAACACGTGACGCTGCACCTAAATGCATTTCGGGGAGAACCAGCTATAACGGAGTTTGATTGGCCTTTCACCCCTAACCACAGGTCATCCCCCAGGTTTTCAACCCTGGTGGGTTCGGTCCTCCACACGGTCTTACCCGCGCTTCAACCTGCCCATGGCTAGATCACTCCGCTTCGGGTCTTGGGCATGCAACTGAAACGCCCTATTCGGACTCGCTTTCGCTACGGCTACCCCACACGGGTTAACCTCGCTACACACCGCAAACTCGCAGGCTCATTCTTCAAAAGGCACGCAGTCACGGCCCACCAGCAAGCTGGTGAACGACGCTCCCACGGCTTGTAGGCACACGGTTTCAGGTACTATTTCACTCCGCTCCCGCGGTACTTTTCACCATTCCCTCACGGTACTATCCGCTATCGGTCACTAGGGAATATTTAGGCTTAGCGGGTGGTCCCGCCAGATTCACACGGGATTTCTCGGGCCCCGTGCTACTTGGGAGTTTCTCAAGCGAGCCGTACAGATTTCGTCTACGGGGGTCTTACCCTCTACGCCGGACCTTTCGCATGTCCTTCGACTACCCATACGGTTTCTGACTCGCCGACCGGCCGGCAGACCGATCAAGAAAAATCCCACGACCCCGCTTTGGCAACCCCTGCCGGGTCTCACACCAAAACGGTTTAGCCTCATCCAGTTTCGCTCGCCACTACTCCCGGAATCACGGTTGTTTTCTCTTCCTGCGGGTACTGAGATGTTTCACTTCCCCGCGTTCCCTCCACACTGCCTATGTGTTCAGCAGCGGGTGACAGCCCATGACGACTGCCGGGTTTCCCCATTCGGACACCCCCGGATCAAAGCTCGGTTGACAGCTCCCCGGGGCCTATCGCGGTCTCCCACGTCCTTCATCGGTTCCTAGTGCCAAGGCATCCACCGTGCGCCCTTAAAAACTTGGCCACAGATGCTCGCGTCCACTGTGCAGTTCTCAAACAACGACCAGTCACACACCCTCGATGATCCAAAGGACCACCTCGAGTGAGGCCGGCATCCTAGAGGCAACTTCCGTTCCCTCAGGACCCAACAACGTGCCCGACACACCCACCAGAGACTCTGTGTTCCACGCCGAAGCAGTACTAACAGGCCCTACCGAATGTGCCGAATAGTCAACGTTCCACCCATGAGCAACCGTGCAGAACATTCGCCTGCAAGCGGCATATTGCTCCTTAGAAAGGAGGTGATCCAGCCGCACCTTCCGGTACGGCTACCTTGTTACGACTTCGTCCCAATCGCTGGTCCCACCTTCGACGGCTCCTCCCCTTACGGGTTAGGCCACCGGCTTCGGGTGTTACCGACTTTCGTGACGTGACGGGCGGTGTGTACAAGGCCCGGGAACGTATTCACCGCAGCATGCTGATCTGCGATTACTAGCAACTCCAACTTCATGGGGTCGAGTTGCAGACCCCAATCCGAACTGAGGCCGGCTTTTTGGGATTCGCTCCGCCTCGCGGCATCGCAGCCCTTTGTACCGACCATTGTAGCACGTGTGCAGCCCAAGACATAAGGGGCATGATGATTTGACGTCGTCCCCACCTTCCTCCGAGTTGACCCCGGCAGTCTCCTGTGAGTCCCCATCACCCCGAAAGGCATGCTGGCAACACAGAACAAGGG
>NZ_JBFAET010000463.1:0-1792 GCF_040642095.1 Streptomyces sp. NPDC020362 | reverse complement strand
TGCACACCACCCCGGCGCCACCGGCCAGCTCCACCACCGCGCCCAGCAATGGGTGCCCCACCGCACCCAGCCCCAGTGACACCGCGTCGCCGCCGATCCGCAAACAGGTCGGGGACCAGCTGGAGCACTGGTCGCTGAGCGAGGTCACGTTCACGACGGAGCTGGTGGTGAGCGAACTGGTCACCAACGCGATCCGGTACGGCGCCCACCCGATACGGCTGCGGCTGATCCAAGACGCGGCCACGCTGATCGTCGAGGTGTCCGACACCAACCACACCGCCCCGCACCTGAGGCGGGCCAAGACCTTCGACGAGGGCGGCCGCGGGCTGCTGCTGGTCGCCCAGCTCACCGAGCGCTGGGGCAGCAGGCACACCGCGGAGGGCAAGACGATCTGGGCGGAGCTGGGGCTGCTGGAGACGGAGGAGGATCAGTAGCCCCGCAGCCAGGGCCGTACCTGTTTGCGGGCCTCGTGCAGCCGGGACTTGAGGGTGCCGAGGGGAATCCCGATGCGCTCGGCGACCTCGGCGTACTCCAGCTGGTAGATGTCGCGGTAGACCAGGGGCGCCACCAGGTGCGGGTACTCGCGCTCCAACCGGTCCAGGGCCTCCAGCAGATCGATCCGGGAGCCCGCGATGACGCTGGTGGTGCGCGGGTCGACGTGCTCGGCGGGCTGCACGGCCACGGGCTGTTCGGCGGCCCGCCGCTTCAGCTCGCGGTACTTCTGCCGGCAGCAGTTGGCGACGACGGTGTACAGCCAGGTGCTGAAGCGGCTGCGGCCCTCGAAGGCGGAGATGTGCCGGGCCACCTGGAACAGCACGTCCTGGGCGGCCTCCTCGGCGTCCTCCCGGCAGGGCAGGAAGCGCCCGCAGCGGCGCACCACCTCGGGCCGCAGCTCGGTCAGCAGCCGGTCCAGGGCCGCCCGGTCGCCCGCCGCGGCGCGCCGGGCAAGGTCTTCGGCCGTCGGCACGTCCTGCACGTCAGGGTCCCCCTCGGAGTCGATCTCAGGCCAGGCATGATAGTCGTATGCACTCCCTGGAGCGGATCGGCCGCTACCGCCTCGAACGACGTCTGGGCTCCGGCGCCTTCGCCACGGTGTGGCTCGCCCACGACGACGAGCTGCAGGCTCCCGTGGCGGTGAAGGTCCTAGCCGAGAACTGGGCGCACCGGCTCGACATCCGGGAGCGCTTCCTGTCCGAGGCGCGGCTGCTGCGCCGGGCCGGCTCCAGCCGGGTGGTGCAGGTCTACGACATCGGTGAACTGCCCGACGGCAGGCCGTACTTCGTGATGGAGTACGCCGACGGCGGCACCCTGGCCGATCTGCTGGCGGGCGGCCCGCTGCCGGTGCCCCAGGCGCTGACGCTGACCGCGCTGGCCGCGCGGAGCGCCGCCGCGCTGCACGAGGCGGGCATCGTGCACCGCGACATCAAGCCGACCAACGTGCTGCTGCACACCGCCCCGGACGGCGAACGGCGGGTGCTGCTGGCCGACCTGGGTCTGGCCAAGAGCCTCGCGCAGGCCTCGGTGCTCACGCTCGCGGCGGGCTCGGCGGGCTACCAGCCGCCGGAGCAGGCCGAGCCCGGCGAGGGCATCGACGCGCGCGCCGACGTCTACAGCCTGGGCGCGGTCGGCTACGAGCTGCTGACCGCGACCGTGCCGGGGCCGCCCGGGAAGGTCGTGCCGCCCCGGCGGCTGCGGCCGGACCTGCGCGATGGCCGAGCTGGTGCGCGCCGGGAAGGTGCGGGCGCTCGGGCTGTGCGCGGTGGGGGCGCGGGGCGGCCGTCGCTCCGGGAAC
>NZ_JBFAET010000462.1:0-1798 GCF_040642095.1 Streptomyces sp. NPDC020362 | reverse complement strand
TCGACAGCTCGACCCGGTAGTCGACCCGCTTGAGGTCGGGAGCGTGATCGCTGTGCGGCACGAGGAGATAGATGAACCCCGCCGCCAGCCCGATGTCGGCGGCGTCGACTACGGCCTCAACCACCTGTTCGCCGTCGCCTTCGGCCGCCGCAGCACCGCGATGCTGAACGTGCTCAACGGCCACTTCGGCGTGGGCGCGATCGCGGGGCCGGCTCTGGTGGGATGGCTCGGCGCCGAGCACTACCCAGGCATCTTCCTCGGACTCGCCGCCCTGTGCGTGCTCATCGTGTCCACTCTCGGCGGGGTGGCCTCCCGGGAGCCGGAACCCGTCGCCGCGACCGCGTCCTCCGGGACGGGCTCGCGCGTCGCGCCGGTCATCGCCGCGTTCATCGGCGTCTACGTGCTGCATGTCGCCATCGAGACCGGGGTCGGCGGATGGGAACCCACCCATCTGGAGGCCGTGGGCTACGCCGCCACGACCGCCGCCACCGCCACGTCCGCGTACTGGGCCGCCATGACCATCGGCCGCTTCGTCGTGGTCCCGCTCTGCCTGCGCCTCCCGGCGTCCGCGATCCTCACCGTGTGCTGCGCGGGCATGGCGGGATTCCTGCTGCTCGCGACCCTTCCCTCGGCGGCGCCCTACGCCTACTTCGGGGTCGGCCTCGCCATCGCGCCGATCTTCCCGACCTGTCTGCCCTGGCTGAACCGGTCGGTGCCGAGCGTCGGGGCCGCCGGCGCCTACGTGATGGCCGCGTCGATGGTCGGCGGCGTCGCCTTCCCGCCACTGCTCGGCGTGGTCATCGACGGCCTGGACGTCAGGGCGCTCCCGGCCGTCCTGTTCGCCCTGGCCGCCATCTGCCTGCTCATCAGTTTCCGGCTGCGCAGGAACGCCCCCGATCCGAACGGACCGTCCACCTCGGTCCCCGCCTCCGCCGGGACCACCAGCCCCTCGGAGGTGCATACGTGAAGGCCGTCCTCTTCGACATGTTCGGAGTCCTGGCCCGTGTCCAGTCCCCGCACTCCCAAGCCGTGATCGAACGAACAGCCGGTGTGAGCGGAAAGTGCTTCTGGGAGGCCTACTGGTCGCTGCGCCCGCCGTACGACCGCGGCCACGTCATGGGCCCCGCCTACTGGAAGAGCGTGGGCGAGCGGATCGGCACACCGTTCACCGGCCGGCAGATCCACGATCTGATCGCCGCCGACCTGGCCGGCTGGAGCGAGGTCGACGAGGAGAGCGTGGACTTCCTGGCCGAGCTGGACGGCCGGGGTCTGCGCCTCGGGCTTCTCTCCAACATCCCGGAGGAGCTCGCCGCCCACTACGAGGCCACCCATGAGTGGCTCGGACGGTTCAGCGTGCTCGGACTGTCCTGCCGGATCGGCAGCGCCAAACCGGACCCGGCCGCCTACGAGTGGTGCATCCGCGAACTGGGTCTGCCCGCCGAGGAGATCCTGTTCGTGGACGACCGCTCCGACAACGTTCTCGCCGCCCGTGAGGTCGGCCTGCGCGGCCACCTGTTCACGGGCGTCGCCGCCCTCGCCGAGGCACTGCGTGAGGCGAACACGTCGTGACGTCGCCGCATCTCCTCCCTGCCCTGCGGAGTGCGGGAGGAGGGGGATCTTGGGCCTGACCTTCTCGTCCGGGCGGCGGGGAAGGAAAAAGAAGAGAGGAGACGGAGGAGGGGCTTCTTCTCCCGGACGGCCCGGAGGAGAGTCTTCATCTCCCGGACCGCCCCTCCCGCCCCCGGTGCACCGGGGGCGGGAGGCAACGGCAACAGCCCGTCCGGCGGGGGCTGCAGCT
>NZ_JBFAET010000461.1:0-1848 GCF_040642095.1 Streptomyces sp. NPDC020362 | reverse complement strand
ACCCCGTCCGTGCTCGGCCAGCTCGTCGCGCTCTACGAGCACAAGGTGTTCGTCCAGGGCGCGGTCTGGAACATCGACTCCTTCGACCAGTGGGGCGTGGAGCTGGGCAAGGTCCTCGCCAAGCGCATCGAGCCCGCCCTGACCATGGGCGCCGACGTACCCGGTCTCGACCCGTCCACCACGGCCCTCGTCGCCGCCTACCGCAATCTCAGGAAGTGAAGCTGACATGACAGGCATGCAGTTGGGCCTCATCGGTCTCGGCAAGATGGGCGGCAACATGCGCGAGCGGATCCGCCGCGCCGGCCACACCGTCATCGGCTACGACCGCAACCCCGACGTCTCCGACGTCAAGAGCCTCGAAGAACTGGTCGGGCAGCTCGACGCGCCGCGCACGATCTGGGTGATGGTCCCGGCCGGTACCGCCACCCAGACCGTCATCGACGAGCTCAAGGACCTGCTGTCCCCGGGCGACACGGTGGTCGACGGCGGCAACTCCCGCTGGACGGACGACGAGAAGCACGCCGCCGAACTCGGCATCAAGGGCATCGGGTTCGTCGACGCCGGCGTCTCCGGCGGCGTGTGGGGCCTGCAGAACGGCTACGCGCTGATGGTGGGCGGCGACAAGGAGTACGTCGAGCGCCTGAAGCCGATCTTCGAGGCGCTCAAGCCGGACGGTCCCTACGGGTACGTCCACGCCGGCCGGGTCGGCGCCGGGCACTTCTCGAAGATGGTCCACAACGGCATCGAGTACGCCATGATGCAGGCGTACGCCGAGGGCTGGGAGCTTCTCGAGAAGGTCCACTCGGTGGAGAACGTCCGCGAGGTGTTCCGCTCCTGGCAGGAGGGCACCGTCATCCGCTCCTGGCTCCTCGACCTCGCGGTCAACGCCCTGGACGAGGACGAGCACCTGGAGAAGCTGCGCGGGTACGCGGAGGACTCGGGCGAGGGCCGCTGGACGGTCGAGGCCGCCATCGACAACGCGGTGCCGCTCCCGGCGATCACCGCGTCCCTGTTCGCCCGGTTCGCCTCCCGGCAGGACGACTCCCCCCAGATGAAGATGATCGCCGCGCTGCGCAACCAGTTCGGCGGGCATGCCGTAGAGAAGAAGGACTGAGCAGCCGTGGGCGACCTCCTGCTGGTCCGCCACGGTGAGACGGAGTGGAGCCTGTCGGGACAGCACACGAGCCGGACCGACCTGCCCCTCACCACGCACGGCGAGGAACAGGCCAAGTCCCTCGCCCCGCTGCTCACCGGACGGACCTACGCGCTCGCGCTGACCAGCCCGCTGGGCCGCGCGATCCGCACCGCCGATCTGGCGGGTCTGACCGGGACGGTGCCCGACCCGGACCTGCACGAGTGGGACTACGGCGGCTACGAGGGCGTCACCACGGCCGACATCCATCGCACCCGCCCCGCCTGGGACCTGTGGACCGACGGCGTACCGCCCGGCCCCGAGGGGCACCCCGGCGAGTCGCCCGAGGAGATCGGGGCGCGCGCCGACCGGGTGCTGGCCCGGGTGGAGCGGGCGCTCGCCTCGGACGGCGCAGACGTGATCCTGGTCGCGCACGCCCACGTGCTGCGGGTGCTCACCGCCCGCCGACTGGGCCTGCCGCCCGCCGAGGGCCGGCTGTTCCAGCTGGCGACCGGCACGGTCAGCCGGCTGTCCACGGAGCACGGGCGGCCCGTGATCGCCGAGTGGAACCGGCGCCCGTAACACCCCTGCCGACGGCCCGGGTCACAGCGTGTGAACCCGGCCGCGGCGTTGCGGTGGCCCGGTCCGGTCGCCCGGCCGGGGGCCGAGGGCGGAACGGGGAAACCCCGGGAGTGTCGTAGAACAAGGCCGCGCCG
>NZ_JBFAET010000460.1:0-1958 GCF_040642095.1 Streptomyces sp. NPDC020362 | reverse complement strand
CCGCGGCCTCCCCGACCGCGGTGATCACCCCGTCGTGCACGGCCACCGCCGTGGCGGTGGGGCGGCCGGGGTCGAGGGTGCGCACCTGCGCGCCCGTGAGGACGAGGTCGGCAGCGGGCATGGGAGCAACTCCATTACGGGCCGGGGTCATTCGGCGGGTCCTGTGGGCCGGGCGGATCCGGCGGGTGCAGTGCGTCCTGCCGATCCGGCGGTTTCGTCGGGGCCTGGGGGTCCGGCGGTTTCGTCGGTCCCTGTGGGGCCCGTGGGCTTCTTGAGCCCTGTGGGCCCTCCGGGTTCCAGGGGTCCTGTGGGCTCCGTGGGACCGGTGGTTTCGGTCGGCTCCGCGGCGAAGGCGGCGTACACCGCGGGCCGGTTGCGGCGCAGCCACCACGCCAGCGGGAGGCCGAGGACGAAGGCAGCCGGTGCCACGACGACGAGCAGGGTGTTCACGGCCGGGGACGCGCCGGTGAACAGGTCGATGTGGCCCACCACCAGCACGATCGCGGCCACCAGCAGGACGGCGGCGGCGACGGGCGCGACCAGCGTGCGCAGGCTGCCCTCCTGGTGACCGACCCGCCGGAAGTAGCACGGTACGGCGACCGCCGCGAGCAGCTGCAGCAGCAACAGGCCGATCATTCCCGGGGTGTTCACCCACAGCAGCAGATGCTGGTACGGGTCTGCGTGTGCGGC
This sequence comes from Streptomyces sp. NPDC020362, assembly GCF_040642095.1. Classification (NCBI taxonomy): domain Bacteria; kingdom Bacillati; phylum Actinomycetota; class Actinomycetes; order Kitasatosporales; family Streptomycetaceae; genus Streptomyces; species Streptomyces sp. NPDC020362. The sequence goes on along the minus strand of NZ_JBFAET010000460.1, from coordinate 1,268 downwards.
CCAGAACGCGAGGACCACGACCGCTCCGAGGACCGTCTGGGCGATGCCGGCGAGGTGGGGGGAGCGGTGGCGGGGGTGGATGCGGCCGAGCCGGCGGGGCAGTACGCCTTCTTCCGCCAGGGCGAGGACGTAGCGGTTGATCGCGTTGTGGAAGGAGAGGAGGGAGGCGATGACGCTGGTGATGATGAAGACGTGCATGAGGTCGGCGGCCCAGCCGCCCACGTACCTGGTGATCGCGGTGAAGAAGAGCCCGGCGGGATCCTTGCCCGCCGCCCGGACGACCTGGTCGTCGCCGAAGGCCTGGATGGCCACCCAGACGACGAACGCGTAGAACAGGCCGAGGAATCCGACGGCCAGGTAGGTGGCGCGCGGCACCGTGCGCTCGGGCTCGCGGGCCTCGCGGCGGTAGATGACGGTCGACTCGAAGCCGGTGAACGCGGCGAACGCGAACGCGAGGACCGCGGCCGTGCCCGGGACGAACACGTGCGCCGGGGCCAGCGAGGCGGAGGACAGGCCGTGCGCGCCGCCCTTGACCAGGACTCCGCCCGCGAGCAGGACGAGTATCCCGGTCTCGGCGACGAGCAGGACACCGAGCAGCTTGGCGCCGAAGTCGATCGAGCGGAAGCCGCCGTAGCCGATGAGGAGCAGTCCGGCCAGGGAGATGGGCAGCCAGGGGGTGTCGGCGCCGACGAGGGAGTGCAGGGTGTCCCGGGTGGCGGAGGCGAGCAGGCCGTAGACCCCGATCTCCATGCCGTTGTAGCCGATCAGCGCCAGTAGTGCGGCGCCGATGCCGGCCGGGCGGCCGAGGCCCTGGGTGATGAACGCGTAGAACGCGCCGCCGCCGGTGATGTGACGGCTCATGGTGGTGAAGCCGACGGCGAAGACGGCGAGCGTCAGGCCGGCCAGGAGATAGCCGACGGGCGCGCCGATGCCGCCCAGCAGGATGGCGAGGGGAGCGACGCCCGCCATGACGGTCAGCGGTGCGGCGGCGGAGACGACGAAGAAGGCGATGTCGGCGGTGCCGAGGGAGCCGGGGCGGAGCGTGGCCGCGGCGGACGACGCTCTCTCCTCGCTCTCCTCGTCCGGCCCTTGCGAGGTGGTCGCGGACATACGGGGGAGCCCTTCTGGCGGCGGACGGGCGGGTCTCCCGGCAGTGGGGCGGCCGGGTGCGCGGGCGTCGGCGGCCGTGAACGGGGTGGGCCGGGCCGACCGTGCCTTCGAGGTGGGCCTGGCGGCCGTCATGAATCACGCACGGGCACTGCGCGGGC
>NZ_JBFAET010000459.1:0-1981 GCF_040642095.1 Streptomyces sp. NPDC020362 | reverse complement strand
CCGGTTCCAGCTCCGACCGCGCCGCGACCCACTCCCGCAAACGCCCCGCCTGCCCCGACAAACCGCTCACCGACCGGCCCGACACCAGCCACGCGTGGGCGCCGGACACCACCGGTGCCGTTGCCGAGGTGTCGTCGTCCGATGCCTCGGTCTCGCCGGTCTCGGGCGGAGCATCCTTGGACTCGGCCCGCTCGGCGGGGGCTTCCTCCAGGATGAGGTGGACGTTGGTGCCGCTGAGGCCGAACGAGGACACACCGGCGCGGCGTGCGTGCTCACCGGCCGGCCACGGCACGGATTCGGTCAGCAGCTTGACGTCCCCGGCCGACCAGTCCACGTGCGGCGAGGGCTCGTCCACGTGCAGCGTCTTCGGCAGCTGCTCGTTCTGGAGCGCCAGCACCATCTTGATCACGCCGGCCACACCGGCTGCCTGCTGGGCGTGTCCGATGTTCGACTTGACCGAGCCGAGCCACAGCGGCCGGTCCTCCGGCCTGTCCTGACCGTAGGTGGTGAGCAACGCCTGCGCCTCGATCGGGTCACCCAGCGTCGTACCCGTACCGTGCGCCTCGACCACGTCCACGTCGGCGGCCGACAGACGGGCGTTGGCCAGCGCCGCCCGGATGACCCGCTGCTGCGAGGGGCCGTTGGGAGCCGTCATGCCGTTGGACGCGCCGTCCTGGTTCGCTGCGGAGCCGCGCACCACCGCCAGCACCTTGTGGCCGTTGCGGAGCGCGTCGGACAGCCGCTCCACGACCACCATGCCCACGCCCTCGCCCATGCCCATGCCGTCCGCCGCGGCCGAGAAGGCCTTGCAACGCCCGTCCTCGGCCAGACCGCGCTGCCGGGAGAAGCCGACGAACCCCATGGGGGAAGCCATGACCGTGACGCCGCCGGCCAGGGCCAATGAGCACTCCCCCGATCGCACCGCCTGGCATGCGAGGTGCAGGGCCACCAGTGACGACGAGCACGCGGTGTCGATGGACACCGCGGGCCCCTGCAGCCCGAGCAGGTAGGAGACACGGCCCGACATCACACTGGCCGCACCACCGGTCATCAGATGCCAGTCGAGGCCCTCCATGTTCTGCAGGGACTCGTGCGCGACGTAGTCGGAGGGGGCGACGCCGACGAAGACGCCGGTCTGCGAGCCCCTGAGCGCTGCGGGGTCGATCCCGGCCCGCTCCAGCGCCTCCCACGACGTCTCCAGCAGCAGCCGCTGCTGCGGGTCCATCGCCAGCGCCTCACGCGGGCTGATCCCGAAGAAGTCGGCGTCGAAACTGGCCGCGTCCCGCAGGAACGCGCCCTCCAGCACATAGGAGGTTCCCTGATTGTCAGGATCCGGGTCGTACACGCCCTCGGCATCCCAGCCCCGGTCGGTCGGGAAGCCGGAGATGGCGTCGCCGCCCGCGGCCAGCAACTCCCAGAGTTCCTCGGGAGTCGTCACCCCACCGGGGTAGCGGCAGCTCATGCCGACGATCGCCAGCGGCGCCGATGATGCCGAGACGAGCTGGCGGTTCCGCTGACGCAGCCGCTCGGTTTCCTTCACGGAGGCGCGCAGAGCTTCAAGGAGCTTGTCGGCCTGTCCGGTCATCGCTGCCTCCACGCATCGAGCATCATCAACTTCACTCCGTCTCGCTGTCCAAGGCCAGGCGAATGAGGCTCTCGGCGTCCAACGCATCGATGTCCTCGGCCTCTTCGCCCTTCTCGTCGGCGAGGGTGCCGTCATGGACACCGGCGAGCTGCATCAGTACGTCCATGAGCCCGGCCTCACGGAACCTGGACAGCGGAACGGTCGCGAGCGCCTTCCGGAGTTTCGCCTCACCAGGGTCTGTTTCACTGCGTCCGCCGATCTCCGGCAGCAGCTTTTCCTGCAGGAACACGGCCAGTTCCGAGGGGTTGGGGTAGTCGAAGACGAGGGTGGCCGGGAGGCGCAGTCCGGTCACGCCGTTGAGGCGGTTGCGCAGTTCCACCGCGGTGAGCGAGTCGA
>NZ_JBFAET010000458.1:0-1996 GCF_040642095.1 Streptomyces sp. NPDC020362 | reverse complement strand
GCAGCGCCTACGCGGGCGAGGTGTCCGGCTGGACCGCCTCCTCGGGCGGTACGCAGACCTTCACCCTGCCGTCCTTGGCCGCGGCCCCGGCCAAGGACGGCAAGGCCGCCACGGCACCGGCCACCCACCCCGCGCCGCACACCAAGGTCCCCGCGGGCGTGACCGGGAAGGTCCCGTACAACCCGGGCAGCTGAACGGCGCACCGAATCGAGGTCCCGGCCGCCCACCGGCGGCCGGGATCCGCACGACCACCCCACTTCTCGGCCGTGGAGCACATCGATGCACGTTCAGCACGGCGCGCGCCACCCCGGCGCGGCGCGCGTCACCCTGCTCACCGAAGGCACCTACCCGCACAGCCACGGCGGCGTCAGCGTCTGGTGCGACCAACTCGTCAAGGGCATGCCCGACCTCGACTTCCACGTCATCGCCGTCACCGGCACCGGACGCGAACCGGTCGCCTGGGAACTGCCCGCCCAGGTCCGCAGCGTGCGATCCGTCCCCATGTGGGGCACCGCGCCCGAGGGCCGTCCGCCCCGGGGCCGCGCGCGCAACCGGCTCGCCGACAGCTATCACGCCAGCTTCGGCACACCCGTGGTCACCCTGAGGCCGTTCAACACCTTCGGGCCGCGCCAGTCCATGCGCGCGGTCATCCCCACCGTCATCGGCCAGGTCGCGGCGGGGGAGCGCACCATTACCCTCGGCGACCTGCGCCCCACCCGGGACTTCACCTACGCCAAGGACACCGCCCGGGCCTTCCTCGCCGTGGGCACCGCGCCCGCCGAACAGGTCGTCGGACGCGCCTTCAACGCCGGTACCGGCAGCGAGATCTCCGTCGGCGACCTCGTCGCCCTCATCGGCAAGGTCATGGACACCGCCCTCGACGTCCGCGCCGACCCCGGGCGCATCCGGCCCGCAGGCTCCGAGGTCATGCGGCTCGTCACCGACACCACCCGGCTCACCGCGGCCACCGGCTGGCAGTCCGCCCACACCCTCGAACAGGGCCTCGCGCACACCGTGGACTTCTTCCGCGACCCGGCGAACCTGGCCCGCTACAAGACCGGCATCTACAACATCTGATCCCGTCCGGCGCGCACGTCCCCCACTTCCCCACATCCATGCAGGACATGAAGGAGGAGTCCCATGCACGCAGTGATCCTGGCGGGAGGCAAGGGCGTCCGGCTGCGGCCCTACACCACCGCTCTGCCCAAACCGCTCGTCCCCATCGGCGACCAGCACGCCATCCTGGAGATCGTGCTGCGCCAGCTGTCGGCCGCGGGCTTCACCCGCTGCACCATAGCGATAGGCCACCTCGGCGAGATCATCCGCGCCTACGTCGGCGACGGCTCCCAGTGGAGCATGTCCGTCGACCACGCCACCGAGGACAGCCCCCTCGGCACCATGGGCCCCCTGCTCACCCTGCGAGACCGGCTGCCCGAGACCTTCCTGGTCATGAACGGCGACGTCCTCACCGACCTCGACTACGCCGACGTGATGCGCCGGCACCGGGCCTCGGCGGCACCGCTGACCATTGCCACCTACGCCCGCAAGGTGCACATCGACTTCGGCGTGCTGACCACCAACGCGAGCAAGGGCGTCGCCTTCACCGAGAAGCCCAGCATGGACTACCGCGTCTCCATGGGCGTCTACGGCGTCAGCCGCTCCACCCTCGACGGCTACACCCCCGGCCTGCCGCTCGGCTTCGACGAACTGGTCCTCGACCTGCTGGCCGCCGAGAACCCGCCGCACGCCTACGAGTTCGAGGGCTATTGGCTGGACATCGGCCGTCCCGACGACTACGACCGGGCCAACGCCGAGTTCACCACCCGCAAGTCGCTTCTCCTCAAGGGAGCCTGAGTACCGCATGCGCATTCTCGTCCTGGGCGGCACCGGATACCTGGGCCGCCATGTGGCCGGCCGGCTGCGCGCCCTGCCCGGCGCGCAGGTCCTCGACGCCGGCCGCTCCGCCACCGCCGAGTTCCGCGTCGATGTCGCCACC
>NZ_JBFAET010000457.1:0-2061 GCF_040642095.1 Streptomyces sp. NPDC020362 | reverse complement strand
AAGCACGTGGTGACCTACGATTCGGTGAGCATGAGCCTGACCCCGACCGAGTTCCGGCTGCTGGGCCGCCTGATCGCCTCGCAGGGCGACGCGGTGCGCCGCCACGCCCTCGTCGCCGCCGGCTGGCCGCACGGGGCGCAGGTCAGCGACAACACCCTCGACTCCTATGTGCGCCGGCTGCGGGCCAAGCTCGGTCCGCTGGGTGTGGCCGAGCGTCTGGCGACCGTCCGCGGCGTGGGCTACCGATGGCAGTGACGGGATTCCGCAAGCGGGTCGTCGCACTGACCGTGCTGATCGCCACCGCCGTGGTCGCGGTCCTGGTCGTGGTCTCGCACGTGCTGCTGAGCCGGGTGACGGACGCCGACGCGCACGATCTGGCACGTACGCGCGCCGAGGCGGTCGCGGCGAACGTCACCGCCAAGAGCGGCCGTGTCGTACTGACGGAGAACAGCAGCGAGGCGCTGGACGAGGTCGCCTGGGTGTATGCCGACGGCCGCCTGCTCGACGGGAACGTGCCGCCGAGCCTGGTCGCTCGCGTCGAGGAGCTGGCGGACGCGGGGCGATCGCAGACCGCGTCGGTCGGCGACTACCTCCTGTACGCGCGGGACGTCCCGATCGACGGCCACCGCGTCATGGTGATCGTCCGGGTGGACCTCACGCCCTACGAGACATCCGAGCAGCGCAGCCTGACCTTGTCCCTGATACTGGGCGGCCTCACCATCCTCCTCGCCGGCGGTGTCGCACACCTCGTGGTGCGCCGCGCGCTGCGGGTCGTGCACGAGATGGCCGCCCTCGCCGACGACTGGGGCCACCACGAGCCCGGGCGCCGCTTCAACCTCGGAGTTCCCCGCGACGAGTTCGGGGAACTGGGGCGGACCCTGGACCATCTCCTGGAGCGCGTCGACAACGCGCTGGCGGACGAGCGCCGGCTCACCGACGAGATCGCGCACGAGCTGCGGACACCGCTCACGGTCCTGCGGGCCGAGGCTCAGCTGGCGCAGCTGTCCGGCGAGCCGGTGCCGCCGGAGGCGGTGCTGAGCGAGGTCGACCGCCTCGATGCGGCGATCACGACGCTTCTGCGCGCCGCGCGCGCACGGACGGACAAGGGGACCCGGTGCGATCTGCGCTCCGCCGCGCGGCAGGCGATCGCCGGCCGCGCGGTCGAGCTCGCCTTTGCCTCGAAGGTCGAGGTCGCCGTGGCGGCCGACGTCGCCGTGTCGCTGCTGTCGCCCCTCCTGGAGAACGGCCTGCGGCATGCGCGGTCGCGTGTGTGGATCACCGCGCGCAACCAGGGCGAGGCCATCGTGGTCGATGTCCTGGACGACGGTCCCGGATTCGATCCCGCGGACGTCGACCGGGTCTTCGAAGCGGGTGTGACCGGCGGCGACGGGTACGGGCTGGGGCTCCCAGTGGTCCGGCGCATCGCCGCCTCGGCCGGTGTGGAGGTCCGCGCGATCGCGGACGGCCGCGGTCATGTCGAGGTGACGCTCCCGGCCGCCCGTGCGACCACGTAGTCAGGTTACGTGCAGGTTCCCCGCGTAAACCTCCGTGCATGACAACGACAACGGAAGCACGCACGCGCAGCGGGCGGCTCATGCTCAACAAGGTTCCCGAGGTCACCATCTGGTTCTGGGTGATCAAGGTCCTGTGCACGACCGTCGGTGAGAGCTTCGCCGACTGGATCAACATGAAGCTGGGCGTCGGCCTGGTGAACACGGCCTGGATCTTCACCGCGGTGTTCGTGGTGGTCCTGGCCGTGCAGCTGCGGCTGAAGCGGTACGTTCCGTTCCCCTACTGGCTGACCGTCGTCGTTGTCAGCGTCACGGGCACCTTGTACACCGACATCCTGACCGACCAGCTGAACGTGCCGCTGTGGATCAGTTCCGCGGTCTTCTCGGTGCTGCTTGCGGTGGTCTTCGGTGTGTGGTGGGCGCGTGAGCGCACACTGTCGATCCACTCGGTCACGACGCTGCCGCGTGAGTCGTTCTACTGGCTCGCCGTTCTCGTCACCTTCGCGCTCGGCACCGCGACCGGCGACTGGACTCTGGAGCTGACCGGCTG
>NZ_JBFAET010000456.1:0-2082 GCF_040642095.1 Streptomyces sp. NPDC020362 | reverse complement strand
GCGCCACGCCGTGGAAGGTGGGAACAACCGCCTGAAGCGGCACCGCGCCGTGGCGACCCGCTATGACGAACTCGCCGTCCGTTACGAGGGGACGGTGCTGGTCGCGGTCTCAACGAGTGGCTGTGACCAGTACCGCCTGACGGGGTTCTAAACGACGCAGAATTCGTTGCCCTCGGGGTCGTGCAGAACGACGGCGTAGTGCTCCATGTCCGGCTCATCCATGATCCGCAGCACGGTGGCACCGGCCTTGGTGAGCCGTTCCACCATGGTGGTGACCCGCTGAGCGCGGACCGCCAACGGGACCTCACGCCCTCCGCCCACCTTCAGGTCAAGGTGCACCCGGTTCTTGGTGGCCTTCGGCTCGGGGACCTGCTGGAACCACACCCGCGGCCCCTGTCCCGCAGGATCGATGATCGACTCCGGCGTCTCCCCGGCACCGGCGGGCAACTCCTCCTCGGGCACCCCCATACCTGCCCAATACTCCCTCCACGTGGAGTGCCCGCCCGGCGGAGGCTCTGGAACGTACCCCAGAGCCTCGGCCCAGAAGCTCACCAGCCTCTGCGGGTCGGCACAGTCGATCACCAGCTGCAGCGTCATCTCCATACCTGGAGGATGCCAGGCAGGTCTGACAACATCGGCCATGGCTCTTGCCCAGACCATCCGGTGCTAAAAGATCCACTTTCGCAACAGCCCCCAGTAGAGGTGAGGCCCGCGAACTTCGTGCGTATCTTCCGAGGTGGAACACCTCAGCTTGACCGGCTCATCGGGGATGCCGGCCGCGGGCCGGGGATCCTGCGTGGCACATGTGGCGTGTCGACCAGCTGACTTGTCCTCGATCGGGGAGAGCCGCGACCGTGTCCGAGCGGGCTGCTTGCGGGGTCCTTTCGAAGATCACGACGCGCCGTGATCTTCGAAAGGACCCCTGCCCGTGCGTTTCGCCCGCACCGCTGCCGCGGCCGCCGTGTTCGCCGCTCTCTTCATCCGGGCGATCGCCCACGCCGCCCCGAGCCCGGCTGCTGCCGCGCCCGGCGAGTCCGGTCCGGTCCATGCAGCGCATCATCGATTACGGCGTCTGTACCAGGCGCCGCAACAGGGTGCTCAGCGCATTGGCGTCGAGCCCGCTGGCTCCCTCGCCGGCCGGGGCGAAGAACTCACTGTCCACCTGCTCGACTTCGGTGATCGCAGCCCGCGCGAGCTGTGCTCCCCGCGGGGTGATCCGCAGTCGCCGCGCGCGGGTGTCCTGAGGATCGGTCTCCCTGTCCAGCAGTCCCTTCGCTTCAAGCTTCCTCACCAGCTGGGACGTCATTTTCACGTCCGTGCCCGCCTGATGGGCGAGTTCCTGTTGATTGGGCAGCTCACCCTGCTCGTTGAGCCACCAGGCGCAGGACAGCAGGACGAACTGGGCGTGCGTCAGGTCGTACGGCGTCAGCGCCGTCGTGATCGCGCGCTGCCAGCGCAGCGTCGCGTGCCAGAGCCAGAATCCGGGGCTGTGCTCCGGGTCGTTGATCCGCTGGTCGGTGTTCATCGGGCCGCTGCCTGGGCGAACAGGGCGGCCATTGCCTGCGGGAAGTCCTCGGTGATCGCGGGTCCGAGCTCGGGGCCGATCCGGTCCGCTTCCGCTCCGGAGATTTCCAGTTGGTGCACCGCCCTGGTGCCGCCGCCCGTCAACGGGCTCAGTGTGTGGCTGAACCGCAGCACCATCCCACCGAACTCGGTCTCGTCGGCGTAGCGCACGTTCTCCTCGATTGCTGTGATCACCGAGATGATCGGTTCCTGTCCGGTCGGTGTCATCGACACCCGGCTGCCCACCTCGAACGGTCCCAGGAGCGAGACGGACTCCATCGAGGTGTCCCACTGCGCCCAGTTGTCGAGATCCCGCAGTACCTCCCAGACCGCCTCCGGTGCCGCCGCCGTCTCGCCGGTGTACTCGTGGCGCCACATGTCCCGCTCCCCTCGAGGATTCGTCTACGTACAGATTATCTACGCGCAGACTATTTGTCGAGGGGGCGGTTGCGGAACTGATCTCGGCGACCGCTCTGCGAACGGCGGCACCAGGCTGTCACCAGGCGATGCCGGTCCGTC
>NZ_JBFAET010000455.1:0-2102 GCF_040642095.1 Streptomyces sp. NPDC020362 | reverse complement strand
GCCCTCGTCGTCGGCAAACGACCGCAGGAGCAGGACGACGGGTTGGTCCTGCGGAAGGCGGTCCAAGGGCTGGATCACCTCTGCCCGGTGCCGGCCTCCCTCGCGCATGGCCCACCGTCCCCCGGACAACATCAAGGCCGTTACGGTCAGTTCTGCGGCTGTGGCCCCCAGCTCTGGCCGGCGTTCCACTGGTGCAGGGCGCGGTAGGACATCGCCCTGCAGGCCACCGCGACACCCATCATGAGGGTGCCGAGGATCTGTAGTGACAGCCCCCAGGACGGCGACTGGCGGAACTCGGCTCGGGGACGAGGAGGCCGCGTGCGGTCGGACGGTGTTCTCGGACCGCCCGGTGCGGCCGGCTCCGTCGGGACACTCGGTTCACCCGGTGCACTCAACTGCCCGTCGGATAACGGCTCGTGGTCTCCCGACATCTCGCCCCCCGTTGCCTGCATCCGCTTCTCACACGTCGTCACATCAGGCTGGCACTATCGTCCGCATGGGGGAATCAACCGATCTGGCCGCTCGCCGTGTCTGGGACTGGCAGAGTGTGTGGTCGCAGGCCGCCAACGCCGCAAAGCAGCAGCTGGGGAGGGCGCGTGCCGTCGGCCTCATATTGGGCATTGCGGCCGCTTCACTTTCTACCCTCGCGGCTCAGGTCATGGGCTGGCAGTCGGCGCTGGGATGCCCGCGTGGAACAGGAACCATGTCGGGAGACAGATCCAGGCGACAGGCTCAGCCGCTACCCACGGCGCGTAGAAGCACCACGCCCTGACGGCCTCGTGCACCTTCTGCCACTCGTCTGGCGGAGATGACCGCAGTGACGGAGGCATGGGGAAGGCGCGTTCCTGAAGCGGCCTTCCTTCCGTCGCTCCACCCACGCCCTGTGGGCGGCAAACGGGGGATCTAACAAAGTGCGCCGAACCCATCACGACAGCCTGTGTTCCGGGCGCAGCAACGAACCTGACCAGGAAGGGCATGTCGATCACGCTCAGCAAAAACAGGAAGCCGGCCAGGCCCCACCGGACGGGTGGAGACGCTAGACGCCCGTGGAGCGCCGGTAGGACGGGCACACGTGCCCGCACGGCGCGTTGAAGCAGGAAGCCGCCGGAAGGGTCAGACGATCCAGGCCGGAATCCCTGGACTTTAGGCCAGGGAGCACGTCAATTCTTCGGGCGCTTCCTCGACGCACGCAACGGCCAGATCGGACGGTGAGCCACGCGTCGTCCACGGACGAAGGTGTGTCCCCGTCACTGGCCGCGTTCCTGAACGAGACCGCCGACGCCATGGAAGCCATCGCCGCCGGCGCCCCGGAGACGCACCGGAAAGTCCAGGACGGCCGCCTGATCTGGAACTCCTGACACCCGGGAACACGATGGCCCCCGCGTCACCGTGGCATGGGGTCCTCATACGTTCGAGGCTGGGGGAGTTCACGTCGCTTCCGGCTCATCCCCGTCAGTGCCAGGGTTGATGACCCGCGGCACGGCAACGTCCGGGATCCCGCAATGCCTTGCGGAGCCGTCGGGGGCAAATGGTGTCGGGCCCGGCTCTGCGAGGCTCTGTTGGGGATGGGGCAGGCCCTTGACCAGGCCGCGGTTTCGGGCGGTTGATGCCTGGCCCGATGGCGCCGTGCTGGGTGCAGGAGTCACGGTCGAGGGCAGGTGGTCTGCCCTCCCGGTTGCGGCGGCGCGGGCGGCGGAGATTGCCCGGGTTCGTTCTGGTGTTGTTGTGGTGGTGGTGAGGGGTGGTCGGCGACTTTGTGGCGTCGTGTTGGGGTTCATGCGCCGGCGTTGCCGGTGCCGGTGTTCGTGCCGCCGCCGGTGGGGGTTCCGGCGGGGTTTGCGGGTCCGGTGTTGGTGGCCGGTGTGCCGTTGTTGTTGACGATGGGGATGTTGTTGTTGATGACGATGATGTTGGTGGGCTGGCCGCTCTTGTTGCTGTCTGATCGGTGGCGGTCGTGTCCGTGGTTGCTGTTGTGGCCGTGCCAGTGGCTGTCTTTTGCGGGTGCCGTGGTGACGGTGTTTGTGTGTGCGGGGGCGGCGAATGCGCTGGTGGGGAGCAGGGCGCCGCCTGCGGCCAGAGCCGTGGATGCGGTCAGGAGGGCA
>NZ_JBFAET010000454.1:0-2119 GCF_040642095.1 Streptomyces sp. NPDC020362 | reverse complement strand
GCCGCCGGGCCCTTCGTCAGTCCCGGCCGCATGCTGCCGGTCGCGGGCACCGAGACGCCGTCCGCCCCCACAGGCTTCAGTCGCGGGGGCTGCCACGGGTGTCTCTGCCCGACCACGGCGGCCTTGCCGCGGCTGACGCTTTCACCGTCACTCGTCTGGCCGTATCGCGACACCGGATCTGGTAGCAGATACCACCGGCCACAGGACAGGAGCGACCTCCCGGTCGTCTGCTGCCACTACCGGCCGGACACGGCCGGCCCTGCTTCTGTTCGAATTGACACCGGGCTGCCGGAGCCCCGTACTGAGCACGAGGGACTCTTGCCCAAGAGCTTCCCTGTGGGGGATTCCATCATCCGTAATCTCTCCGCCCTTACGGAGGCACCATGACGGTGCAGCAACAGCAAGCTGCGATCCCTACGGTTCTGGTGTACGAGGACGACCCCGGATTTCCTCCGCAGGTCAACATGCCCGTACCGCATCCCGTTCCTCAGCTCGACACCCAGCCCTTCCCGACGGCCATCGCCGAAACCGCGCCGCAGCCGGACAGCGCCGGGCCCGGCACGGAGGCATTCCGCTACTGGGTGGCGGCCGACGCGCTCAGCAGAGCCGCCCAGACCTGGGGGCCTCTCGTCCCGACCGGAACCCATTGGCATCCGCAGGTCGGCCGCGCCCTCACCGCACACCTCGACGCAGGAAACGACCTCAACGCCTTCTACGACCGCAAAGGCCTGTGGTTCTTCCGCCGCACGGTGGCAGGCGTCACCGTCGCCTCGTGCGAGAGCAACGAGGTCGTCGAGCACGAGACAGGTCACGCGGTCCTCGACGCCCTGCGTCCTCAGCTGTTCAACGCAGCGAGCGCGGAGACGGCCTCCCTGCACGAAGCGTTCGGGGACATCAGCGCCCTGCTGGGCTCGCTGCGGCTGGAATCGCTGCGGATCGCGGTACTGGCCGAGACCCAGGGCGACCTCGAACTGTCCTCGCGGGTGTCGAGGACGGCCGAGCAACTGGGCTGGGCGATCCGCCAGGGCCACCCGAACGCGGTCGACCCGGACTGCCTGCGCAACCTCTCGAACAGCTTCTTCTACCGCGACCCGGTGGAGCTGCCGCCGATCGGGCCGGCGAACACGCTCTCCAGCGAGCCGCACTCGTTCTCCCGGGTGTTCAGCGGCGCGTTCCTGAAGATCGTCGCCGGGATCTTCCGGCAGCAGGACCTGCAGGACCAGGCAGGCCTGGCCAGGTCGGCCGAGATCGCGGGACAGCTGCTGGTGGACGCCGTCGTAGCCGCGCCCGTGGTGTCCGCCTACTACGCACAGGTCGCGGGTCATATGATCGCCGCGGACCAGCGCCGGAACGGCGGTATGTACGGCCAGTCCCTGCGGTCGGCGTTCATCCGTCACGGCATCCTCTCCCTGGAGGCCGCCGCGTCCGTCACCGCGCCGGAGATGGCACGCCGGGGCGCCGGAATCGCCGAGGCGACGCCGGGCGGTGGTGACGACGAGGGTCTCACCCCCGTCACGGTCCACGGGTCGGCGTACGGCGTCACGCAGCCCCTCACCCTCGCTGCCCCGGCTGAGGAACGACGGTTCGGCATCGCGGGCTCCGCCCCCGCCGGCGGTTCGTTGCGGCCTGCCGATCCCGAGCGGGTCGCCACGTCGTACCTCGAGGACCTCTTCCGCCAGGGCCGCGTCCACGTGCCCGAGGAGCACCGCTCCGCCGGGGCCTTCGCCGACGACAGGCCCACCCGGCTCAAGACGCACGAGATCACACGGAGCGCGACCGGCGAGGGCCTCGCCCTGGTCCGGCGGTGCTTCGACTGAGCAGTCAGCGGAATCAGTGGAGAAAGCGCAGACGGCGGGCGGTGAGCCGTCCGTCGTCCTCGCGCTTGATGACGTGCGTCGTACTCGGCGTCGGCTCCTCGCCCTCGAAAACCGCCTCGCCCCGAGCCAGCAGGTCGTTGATGAATTTCTCGGTCGCCCGGCGCTCGGCGTCATCGCTCTGACCGCCTTCGCCGGTGCTGTTCCGACCTTCATCACCATCTGTGCCCATATGGTTCGCTCCGTTCTGTTGGTGAGACGGCGGCCGCGGCCGCTCCGGATGCCCGTCGGAACCGGCCATGCGG
>NZ_JBFAET010000453.1:0-2173 GCF_040642095.1 Streptomyces sp. NPDC020362 | reverse complement strand
GCTGGAGGCAGGCTGAGCCCCGGGTTGGGGGTGAGGCCGGGAGCAGCCTCGACAACGTAGGGGCGGACCGACACCACCAGACGGTTCGTGCCCGCAAGCGAAGACGGAATGGGTGCAAGGAAACTGAACCAGTGGTTGACGTCCCGTGAGTCGTCAGCGGCCTGCCGAACCTGGTGGATGGGCCGCTTTGCAGTGCTGGAGAGTGCTCTATCCGATGGCCTCTCCTCTTCCGGCGTCTTTAGCCTATGGGCGCCGGGAGGCCCGGACCAAGACTGCGATGTGCGGTCCGTGGCGATGCTGCCGGGGTATAGCTGGGCACCGACGCCGTCACAGAGATCCTCAGTGAACGTGGGAAGCGATCTGGCATCGCCCTTCCCGTCCGGCAGCCGGCCGGGCGGCGGGCAGGCGCAATGCCCGCTGATGACGCCAGATCGTGGCGGAGTCGCCGTAGTACTCGGAGGCCGGGAAAGCCGGTCACAGGGGGAAGGGCGACAGCGTGATGGCAGCAGGACTGCTGCCGGGGAGGAACGTTGTTGAACAACGACGCGCCGCCGATTTCTTGGCCGGGCAGTATGACGGCCGAGCGGCGGGTACTCGATCATCAGATCAAGCTGCACCGATGGGCAAGAAACGAGCCGGATCGCCGGTTCGATGATGTATTCAACTTGATCTGCGATCGGGCCACGCTGGTAGTGGCCTGGGAGCGGGTGTCTGGCAACCGGGGTGCCCGGACAGCAGGTGTCGACGCGGTCACCCGCTTCCACATCGAGGAACGTCGTGGAGTGATTCCGTTCCTGGAGGAGCTTCGCTCCTCCCTCAAGGACGGGTCCTTCACTGCGCTGCCGGTCAAGCAGACGGTGATTCCCAAGAAGAACGGCAAAGTCCGTTACCTGGGGATCCCGACTCTGCGGGATCGCGTCGCGCAGATGGCCCTCAAGCTGGTCCTGGAGCCGATTTTCGAGGCCGACTTTTATCCGTCCAGTTACGGGTATCGGCCCGGTCGTCGGGCCCAGGATGCCATCGCCGAGATCCACCGCTTCACCCGCAAGCCGTCGACCTACGACTGGGTCATCGAGGGCGACATCAAGGCTTGTTTCGACAACGTCGACCATCACGTCCTGATGGACCTGGTGGCCGAACGCATCAAGGACCGCAAGGTCCTGCGGCTGGTCAGCGCGTTTCTGCGGGCCGGGGTTGTCGAGCTGCACGGTGGATTCGCGGAGACCCTCACGGGCACTCCGCAAGGAGGAGTCGCTTCTCCGCTGCTGGCCAACATCTATCTTTCTGTCCTGGACCGGCATTTCTCGCGGATCTGGGACACCGAGATGAGCCCCGGGTGGCAAAGGCAAGCCCGGCGCCGCAAGGGGCTGCCGAATTTTCGTCTGGTGCGATACGCCGACGACTTCGTCGTGCTCGTGCACGGCACCAAGTCCGAGGCCGAGACGCTCAAGGCGGAGATCGGTGAGCTGCTGGCCCGCAAGCTGAAGATGACTCTCTCGGTCGAGAAGACCCACATCACCCACATCGACGACGGCTTCGTCTTCCTGGGCTTCCACATCCAGCGAAGGCCCTTCGGCGACGGCCGTCGCGTCGTGCTCACCATCCCGTCCAAGCCCGCCTTGGCGTCGGTGATGCACAAGATCAAGAAACTGACGGGGCGAAGCACGACCACGCTCTCGTTGGAGGAGGTGCTGCGGACGGTCAATCCGGTCCTTCGGGGCTGGGCTGCCTACTTCCGCTACGGCGCATCCAAGAGAACGTTCTCCTACCTCGGCTGGTACGCGTGGTGGAGACTGCTTCTCTGGATTCGCTACAAGCATCCCCACCTGACCTGGAAACAGCTGCGGCGCCGCTATTACGGGGCTGACCGCATCACCGAGGGCGGGATCGTCCTCTACAACCCGGCGAAGATGAAGGTCCAGCGCTACCAGTTCCGCGGAGCGCAGATCAGCACGCCATACAACATCGACGAGGTCGATCCCGACGGAGCACGCTTCCGCCGGACGAACCACGACGATGTGGCCTTCGTCGGCCAGGTCAGCGAATACCTCGCCTGATTCAGCGGATCACGTGGAGAGCCGGATGCTCGGCCAACGGGCACGTCCGGTTCGGCGGGCGGGGACGGGAAAACCGGTACCGGAAACGGTGCACGGCGTCCCGTCCCCGACCCAAC
>NZ_JBFAET010000452.1:0-2176 GCF_040642095.1 Streptomyces sp. NPDC020362 | reverse complement strand
TCCTCGCCGTGCCCCAGGACCTGCAGTCGCGGACCGGAGCCGTACTCGGGTCCGCCACCGCCGTCACGGCAGCCGTGGCGCCTGCCCTCGCGGCCGCCCTGGTGACCTGGGGCGGTTCCCGGGCCCCTGCCCTCGCCTGCGCCACCGTCCTCGTCCTGCTCGCGGTGCACACTCAGCGCACGGCCCGCGGCGTCCTGCGGCCGGCCGCACCCGCGGACGGGCACGAGGACACCCGCCCAGCAGGTGCATCCCCGGGGAGTCGGACATGACCAGCCCTTACCAGGTGTTCGTCGCCGCGCTGCCCGACGTGTGCCCCGCGGACCCGCGCCGCATGGTGTTCACCGCGGACTCCGGGGGCCGCTGCGAGGTCTTCACGTGGGACGCAGGGGCCCGCCGGACCCGGCAGGTCACCGACAGCCCGGTCGGTACGGCCCACCGCGCCCTCGACGCCGACGGCTACGTGTGGTGGTTCGAGGAGGACGCCACGGGACGGGGCCGCTGGTGGTTCCAGCACTTCGACGGCGGCCCGCGGCTGCCGGGCCTGCCGGGTGCTCCGGCCGGGCAGGCACGGGGGCTGGCCGTGACCTCGGCCGGTGCGGTCGCCGCGGCCGTGGCCGACGGGCGGGAGACCGTGGTGCTGGTGGGGCGGCGCGGCCGCGTGCCGCGCGAGGTGGTGCGCACCCGCGGGTCGTGCCGACTGGGCGGCATCACCGCGGACGGCACGCTGATCGCCCTGGCGTCGTCGGCCGACGACGCGGCGGCCGTCACGGTCGTCACGCCCGAGGGACGGGTCGTCGCCACGCTGCCCGGCCCCGCACGAACCGACGGCGGACTACCCGGCCCCGCACACACCAGCGGCAGACCAACCGGCCCTGCACAAACCGACGGCAGACCGCCCAGCCCCGCACACACCAGCGGCGGACGACCCGACCCCGCACGAACCGACGGCGGACTGTGGTGCCAGGGCTTCTCGCCACGCGCCGGGCACCGGGAGCTGCTGCTGGTGCAGGATCTCGGGGACTGCTACGCCCCGGCCACCTGGACGCCGGAGGGCGGGCTGCGCATCCACCGCTGGTGCACCTTCGACACGGAGATCAGTGCCCGCTGGTCTCCGCAGGGCCGCGAGGTGCTGGTGCGTCAGGACCGGCACGGCCGTTCCCTGCTGCACCGCGTGGACCTCGGCCTGCGGGTGCGGAAGATCGTGCCCACGCCCGCCGGCAGCCTCCTGGACGCGGCGCCCCGCGCCGACGGAGCGGTCGACTACCTGTGGACCGACACCGCCCACCCGCCGGTCCTGGTCGCCACGGACGGCATCGCTCTGCCCCCGCCCGGCCCCTCGGCCGTCGTCCCCGGCCGGCACACCGACCTGTGGACGCCCACGCCGTGCGGACGCCTGCACACCCTGCTGAGCCTTCCGGATCGGGCCGGTACCGCGCCGCCGCCCGCCGTGTTCCTGGTCCACGGCGGGCCGGCCGACCACGACCGGGACGCCTATGACGCCACGGTGCACTCTCTGGTGGCCTCCGGCTACGCGGTCGTGCGTGTCAACTACCGCGGCTCCACCGGGTACGGGCCGGGCTGGCGGCGTGCCTTCCCCGCCGGGATCGGCCACACGCAGGTGGAGGACCTGGCGGCGGTTCGCACCGACCTCGTCGCCCGGGGCCTGGTCGCCGGTGACGCGAGCGCCCTGTGGGGGGTGTCCTGGGGCGCCTACCTGGTGCTCCTCGCCCTGGGCTCCCGGCCTGGGCTCTGGCAGGCAGGCATCGCCGTCAAGCCCGTCGCCGACTGGGCCGCCGCCCACCGGGCGACCACCCCGGCGTTGCGGGCCCTGGACATCAGGCTGTTCGGCGGGACTCCGGACGAGGTGCCGGAACGTTACGCCGACAGCTCGCCCCTCACCTACGCGGCCGGGGTCACGGCACCGCTCCTCGTGGTCGGCGCGACCCATGACGCCAAGTGCCCGCCCGGGCAGATCCGTACCTACCTCGCCGCACTGTCCGCCGCGGACGTACCGCACGAGGCCATGTGGCTCGACACCGGGCACGACGGCTACGACGGCGCGCTGCACGTCGCCGTCCTGCGCCGGTCCCTGCTCTTTCTCCGCGACCAGCTGCCCGACCCGGCGCTCCGCGCCCAAGGTCGTCCCCCGGCACCTGCGGGAGGACCCCGGTCCCGC
>NZ_JBFAET010000451.1:0-2190 GCF_040642095.1 Streptomyces sp. NPDC020362 | reverse complement strand
GGCGTGCCGGGCCTCGAGGACCGCGGGGTGCAGATTGGCCGCCGCCGTCCCCGAGGTGCAGGTCACCACTGCTGGGCGGCCACTGGCACGGGCCAGGCCGAGGGCGAGGAACCCCGCGGAGCGCTCGTCGATGCGCACGTGCAGCCTCAGCCGCGGGTGGTGGTAGAGGGCGGTGGCCAGCAGCCCCGAGTGCAGGCCCGGGGAGATGACCGCGTCCGTGACTGAGCACTGGGCGAGTTCGTCGGCCACGACGGCACTGAGCTGGTCGGAGAGGTTCATGGTCTCCCGGTTCTCGTGGAGGCGGTCGGGGGCGCGGACGGCGGACGGTCAGCGGGCCGTGCCGTGCCACAGGGCGAGCGCCCGTTCCTGGACGTGCTCGGGGAAGTTCTGCGCGAAGGCGGTGCTCACCGGGCGGCGCTCCGCGTCCGGCGGCAGCAGGCAGTCGTGGGCCGTCTTGGGTCCGCTCAGCGTGCGGAACTCCTCGGGCGTGTAGTTGATGTGCAGCGGGGTGAACAGCTGGTCCTCGAAGAGGACCTGGCCCACGACGGGATGGCAGCGGGTGGAGACCGCCCAGGACAGGTCACGCAGATCGGTCGGGTCGATGTCGTCGTCGAGGACGAGCACCCGGGTCACCCAGAAGCCGACCTTGGGCCGCAGCACCACGCTCGCGATCGCCCTGGTCAGCATGCGGGTGGTGGTGTGGATGCCACCGCCCCACTGCCGCCACTCGCGGGGCACGGTGACTGCCGCCACCGTGCAGCACGCCTCCGGCACCAGCCACACGGCGCTGACCGGCAGCCCGGCCCGGCGCAGATTGCGCAGCACCTCGGCCGAGTGGGTGGGGCCGACGACGGTGTGCACCTCCTCGACGGGCTTGCCCGCCGACACCACCGGCAGGATCGGGTCGTCGCGGTGGGTGATGGCGCTGATGTGGAACACCGGGCGCGGGCGCGGCTGCCCGGAGATGTAGCCGTAGAACTCCCCCATCGGCCCCTCGGGCAGCGTCTCCTCCAACGACACCGTGCCCTCGACGACGATCTCCGCGTCGGCGGGGACCTCCAGGTCCACGGTCCGGCAGCGCACCACCCGGAGCGGTTCGCCGAACCACGCGCCGAGGAAGCCGGCTTCGTCGCATCCGGACGGCAGCGCCATGCCGCCGGCGAACGGGATGGCGGGATCGCCGCCCTGCACCAGCGCGGCGGGCATCGGCTCGCCGCGCTCCTTCCACCGGGCGTAGATCTTCCCGATGTCCTGCGGCGGATTGATCATGACGGCCATGCGGCGGCCGTCTGCGGCCATGACGCGGGTGATCGCCCAGTTCGTCCAGGAGCCGCCGGGCGTCCGTACGACCATGCTGCCCCAGGTGTTGACGTACCGGCCGGCGTCGCCCGCGTGCACGAGGGGCACCGGGAAGGCGTCCAGTGAGGCGTCCTCGCCGAGCAGCACGTTCTCCTGGCAGGCACTGTCGGGCACGGTGACCGGCGGGACGGGCTCGGCGTCCAGGGCCGTGGCGATCTCCTCGACCAGGTCCAGCGGGCGGGTGTAAGGGTCGAGGCCGAGCGAGAGGGCGACCCGGGCCCAGGGCGCCTGAGGGAGTGAGCTGAGCGCTGCGGGGGCACCCAGGATGCGGCGGCTGGTCCCGTGTCCGCGCAGGCGGGTGAAGAGCTGTGCGGGCAGCCGGTTCTCCACGCCGTGCCGGACGACCGCGCCGACTTCCAGGTGGGGATCGATCTCTTCGTCGAATTCCCGCAGATCACCCAGCTTCCGCAACGCGTCAATGTAGTCCCGCAGGCTGGTCAGGTGTGTCTTCATACCGGATTCGCACCTCGTGGGGCCGCTCGGTTCTCTCCTGCCGTGCCGCGGGGCTTTTACAACATCTCCCGGGTACACTCCAAGTCAATTTTCAGCCAGCGGCCCGCAATTGTCTTCCCTGTGCTGGACCTCCGGCGTTCCCGTGAAATCCCGGGCTTCGGCACGCATTTCAGAGGCTAACGACCCGGTCCCGCGGATCTCAAGATCTCCCGCATTCCCTCAGGAATCCCTCGGGTAAAGTGCCGGATTTCCTGCAGGTGAATCTCCGAGGGCGCGGTGGGCCGCCGCCGCGGCGCCAAGGCGGAAGGGGGGGAGTTGGGTAAAGAACCGTGGGTGGGACCGTAACACACCACAAAGTCGGGGGGGCGGCCGTGGAGC
>NZ_JBFAET010000450.1:0-2196 GCF_040642095.1 Streptomyces sp. NPDC020362 | reverse complement strand
GGGCCCCGGCCGGTCTGTCGGGTCCGGCCAGAGCCAGGCACCCACAGTGCACCGGGACCGACGGCAGCCACACCGCCGCGGCAGACTCACCGAACCCCGGCGCACTGCGCAAGAGAGTGGTGCCGCACCACCGGGAGTGCCCGCCCGCAGTCCCCGGCCGGCCAGGACTGCGGTGCGGCTGCCGTCGGTCCCGGTGCACTGTGGGTGCCTGGCTCTGGCCGGACCCGACAGACCGGCCGGGGCCCCTGTGCCGGGGCGGGCTCGAAGACGTGCAAGAACGGCCGCTCCCGTGCTCTCACCGGTTTGCGCCGCCGCACAGCCGCAGCCCGCCTCCGGGAACGGCTGCCTCGGGCAGCGCACGTCCTCCGGCTAGGGCTTCATGTGCGGCCGGAAGCTGCGCAGTTACTGCAGACGCTGTACCGGAGTCTGTCTGCCGAGCGCTGTGCGCGGGCTGCTGCCGAGTGCGGCAGCGATCGCGCCGAAGCCGTCCCTGCAAGCGCTCGCGGGCTGCCCGTCACCAGGCGACGGGCAGCTCGGCAAGGCAGTGGAAGACGGGGTTCTCACGGAAACGGAGCCGGGACACCTCGCAGGCCAGACGGAGCGTCGGCAGCCTGGCGAACAGAGAGCCGAGGGCGAGCGTCACCTCCAGCCGGCCCAGCGACGCACCGAGACAGAAGTGGGCACCATGGCCCCACAGCAGATGACCGGAGGCATCACGGTGGATGTCGAGGCGTTCGGGTTCGGGGAAGACAGCGGCGTCGTGGTTGGCGGCCAGCAGACTGATCATCACCGACTCGCCCTCCCTTACCAGAGTCTCGCCGATCCGGAGGTCCTCGGTGGCCTGGCGCACGACACCGTCCTGGATGATCGACCAGAAACGCATCGACTCCTCCACGAACTCCGGCAGGAGCGCCCCGCTCTGGGCGAGGACCTCTGCACGCAGCCCGTCATCGGTCAGCAGACTCAGCGTGCTGACCGCGATCTGAGTCGCCGTCGACTCATGGCCGGCGATGAGCAGCAGCTTGAGGATCCCCAGGAGATCGGCGCGGTCGAGTTCACCGGTGACCACATGGTTGAGGACGAGGCGGCTGACCAGGTCGTCCCCCGGATCGCGCTCCTTGGCACGCGCGTTCTCGTCGAGGAAGGCGATGATCCGGTGATGCGCCGCCAGAGAAGGAGCGGGGTCACCGTCCGTGAGCAGGATCTGCGTCTGCTCCAGGAAGAATGCGGTGTGCTCGTCCGGGATTCCCAGCAGCCGGGCGATGACCAGCGCCGACACCTTCGCAGCGAAGTCCCGTACCAGGTCCGCGGGCTGCGGGCCGGCCGCCAGCGCGTCGGCCGCCTGTTCGGTCAGCTCCTGGATACGGGGCCGCAGTGCACGCACCCGGCGCACCGTGAACTCCGGTGCGACCATCCTGCGAAGCCGGCCGTGCTCCGGATCGTCCATGCGCAGGAAACCGCTCGGTCGGCCCTCGGCGGGCACCGGGATGCGCAACGGAAAACCGGGCCGGGTCTCATCGGCGCTCAGCCGGGGATCCTTGAGAGCGGCCTTCACATCCTCGTAGCGGGTGATCAGCCAGACCAGCTGCTCCTCACCGGCCCCTGCCGGCAGACGGACCCGCGCCGGCGGGCCGTCACGAACCGCACCGAGAGCCGACGGTGGCGACATCGGACACACACGGGCCAGCGGCCAGTCAAGCACACCGGAATACACACCGGGCATGGTCCTCCCCCTATCAACGTGCACGAATACCCTCGCCACCCGGCATCCACGGCGGCGGATGACCCGACCGGACCACACAAGCACCCACCACTGACACCCCAGTGACCTGCCGCTGACCCCCTCCACCGGCTCACCCGGGGACCGATTGCTGGCGACAGCCGGAGCAAACCGCCGGGGAGCACGTTCCCGCACAGCCCGCCGGCCCGCGCCCCGGGACGGAGCGGGGCCGTCGCCCCCAACGCCGACCGCCACAGCGGGCGGTGAACACCGTGCCCAAGACGATGCCCGGGCGCCGCCAGTCACCGCGGGGACCACAGCCGACACCCTTTCGCCCCTCACGTGCACGCTCGCCTCGTCGGCGTCGGCCGCGTGGCGCTGCGTGTCGGTGAGGGCCTCCTGGACGATCCGGTGCACCGCCCGGTCCACCGCGGCCGACAGAGCACCGATGCCCAAGGACGTCGGCCGCTCCTACG
>NZ_JBFAET010000449.1:0-2234 GCF_040642095.1 Streptomyces sp. NPDC020362 | reverse complement strand
CCGAGCACCGCGGCCACATGCGCACGCACCAGGTCCAGCAGCACCCGGTCCCGCTCCCCACCCGACACCGAGGCGAGCCGCTGCCGCAGCGCCTCGACCACGTCCGCTCCGCCCGCGGCCGTACGGGCGGCGGCCGTGCGTCGTGCCGGGGCGCCGGCCAGCACCCGCCACAGCGGCGGGATCTCCGCGCTGTGGGCCACCTTCGTGCGCAGTGCGGCGAGGTCCAGGCGGGCCGGTACCAGCAGGGCTTCCTCGCGGGCGAGCGCCGTGTCCATCACGACCAGGCCCTCTTCCGCGCCGAGGGCGGCGATTCCGGAGCGGCTGATCCGGGACAGGAGTTGCTCGCCCAGGTTCCGTCCGATGCCCGCCTCGTGCGCCCAGGGACCCCACGCCAGCGACAGGCCCGCCAGTCCGGCGGCCCGCCGGTGGTACGCGAGGGCGTCCAGGAAGGAGTTGGCCGCGACGTAGTTGCCCTGACCGGTCGCGCCGAGCGCCGCGGCCGCGGAGGAGAACAGCACGAAGTTCTCCAGGTCCATGTCCTGGGTGAGTTCGTGGAGGTGCCAGGCGGCGTCCGCCTTGGGGCGCATGACCGCCGCGACCCGCTGTGGGGTCAGTGTCGTGATGACGCCGTCGTCGATGATGCCCGCGGCGTGGAAGACCGAGCCCAGCGGGCAGTCGGCCGGAATCGTCCCCAGCACCGTGGCCAGCGCACCCCGGTCCGCCGCGTCACAGGCCAGCACGCGGACCCAGGCACCCAGCTGCGCCAGCTCCGTGGCCAGCACCGCCACATCGGCGGCCGCCGGACCCGAACGGCTGAGCAGCACCACGCCGCCGGCCCGGCCCGTCGCGACCAGGTGACGGGCCACCAGACCGCCCAGCGTCCCCGTTCCACCGGTCACGAGCAGTGACCGCGGGGCCTCGGCGTGCGGGCGCTCGGACTGTTCAACCGCGGCCAGAGCACCACTCGGACGGGTGAGCCGCCGCCCGAAGGCGGCCCCTTCCCTGATCGCCAGCTCCGGTTCACCGCTGTCCAGCACGGCCGGCAGCACCGCGACCTGACCGTCGGTGCTCTCGGCCGGGAGGTCGACGAGGACCAGTCGGCCGGGGTTCTCCGACTGCGCCGAGCGCAGCAGGCCCCAGGCCGCGGCGGCCGCCAGGTCCGTCACGCCCTCGCCGGCCACGGCGGCCGCGCCACCACGGGTGACGACCACCAACTGCGCCGAGTCCAGGCGCTGTTCGTCCAGCCATTCCTGTGCCAGCCCGAGCGCGTCACCGGCGGTCCGCCGTGCCGTCTCGGCCACGGTGCTGGTGCCAGTGCCAGTGCCGGTGCCAGTGCCAGTGCCAGTGCCAGTGCCGTCGGCGCCGATCGACCGTGCGCCGACGCAGACCACCACGGCACGCGGGGCGATCTCTCCCGTCTCGGTGGCGGCGGCGACCTCGGCCAGGCCGGCGAAGGAACGCACCGGCACCCCGGCCGTGTCGAGCCCCTCCGCGAGCCCGAAGGGATCGGCACCGACCAGCGCCCAATCACCGGACGGCACCGGGGCCTCGGGCACCGGGGCCCACTCCACCGCGAACAGCGCGTCCGCCACCGCGGCCTGCGCGGTCTGCAGCCGGTCGGCCGACACCGGGCGGCTGACCAGCGACGCCACGGACACCACCGGAGCCCCTGCGGCGTCCGCGGCCGTCAGAGCCAGACCGCCCTGGCCGTCCCGGCGCAGCCGGGCCCGCAGCACCGAGGCTCCGCTCGCGTGCAGCTCCACACCGGTCCAGGCGAACGGCATCCGGATCTGCCCCGGCTCGCCCTCCAGGTCCGTGTCCGCGTCCGCGTCCGCCAGGAGCGCGGAGTGCAGTGCCGCGTCGAGCAGGGCCGGGTGCAGTCCGAACGCTCCGGCGTCTCGCGCCACCGACTCCGGCAGCGCCACCTCCGCGAAGATGTCCGAGCCCCGGCGCCATGCCGCCCGCAGCCCCTGGAACGCGGGGCCGTAGACGTCCGCCAGATGGACCGCGTAGACGTCGCTGATGTCCACCGGGATGGCATCCCTGGGCGGCCACACCACCAGATCGTCGGCAGCGGGACCCGCCGTCGTGGCGGGGGACACCACACCACTGGCGTGCTGCACCCACGCCTGCTCCGTACCCGGCTGATCGGGACGGGAGAAGACCTCGACCGTGCGCCGCCCGTCCTCGTCGGCCGCGGCCAGCACCACCTGGATCCGGACTCCGCCGCCGTC
>NZ_JBFAET010000448.1:0-2238 GCF_040642095.1 Streptomyces sp. NPDC020362 | reverse complement strand
GGGCGTGCAGCCGCAGCACCAGTTCCTGCAGGGCGAACGGTTTGACGAGATAGTCGTCGCCGCCCGCCTGCAGCCCGGCGATCCGGTCGGCGGTCTCGTCGAGCGCGGACAGCATGAGCACGGGCAGGTCGCGTCCCGCGTCCCGCAGCCTCGTGCACACTTCGATACCGCTCATCCCGGGCATCGACACATCCAGGACGAGGACGTCCGGTGGTGTCCGGTCGATCGTCGCGAGCGCCTGCGGTCCGTCGGCGGCGGTCCCCACCGCGAAGCCGTTCAGCCGCAGGCCGCGCTCCAGCGACCGGCGGATCGCCGAGTCGTCGTCGACGACCAGCACCGCGCCCGCGTGCACCGTCTCACCCATGGTCCCTCCTCACCGTCACGTAGGGTACGGCCCCGCAAAACGTCCCGGGCAGCGACCGGGGCGTTCGCGGCGGAGCGGCGTGCGGGGCGCAGTGGACCACCGCGCCCGGGACAGCGGGCACGGCCGCGACGAAAACCCTCTAGTCCGCCGGAATCCCGGCCAGCCGGGCCTGCGCCGCCGCCAGGATCTCGGTGACGCGGACGCCGAAGGCGGCGTCACAGGCGTGCGGCCGGCCGGTGCGGGCCGCGGCCGCCAGGGCGTCCGCGGCGCGGCCGAGCGCGGGAACCGCACCCTCGGAGCTTCCCGGGAGCAGCGCCACCCCGGCCTCGCCCCGCAGCTCGACGTCGGCCCCGGCCGCCGCGGGCGGTGCCGTCAGGCTCAGCGTGACGGTGCTCGACGCCCCGGTGGCATGGTCGAGGACCAGATGCACGGTGTCCGAGGGGCCGTAGGCCGCCGAGAGGACCTGCCGTACGTCACCGAGGACCGGCAGGAGGACGGACAGGGCGTGCGGTCCGACGTCCCACAGCGCGCCCTTCTCGCGCCGCCACGCAGAGCCAGCGAACGGGCTGTCGCTCGTGAACACCGCTCCGAGCCACTGCGCCCGGGCCGTGAACCAGCCCGCCACGGCGGCCTGTTCGTCGATCCAGGCCTCCGGCTCCTTCTGGAAGCGGGCGGTGAAGAACACCACCGAGGCGACCTGGGCCCGCTCGGCCGCCTCGGCGACCGCCCGCGCTTCCGCGACCCCCACCGCCAAGGGCTTGTCCAGCAGGAGATGACGGCCGGCCCGTGCCGCCCGTACCGCGAACTCGGCCTGCACGGACGGCGGCAGCGCCACCGCCACCGCGTCCACGTCGGCCAGCAGCGCGTCCACGTCGTCGTAGGCCCGGACGCCGTACTGCTGCGCCAGGGAGGCCGCCGCCTCCGGGCGGCGGCCCCACACCCCGGCGAACTCCAGGCCGGTGTGCCCGGCCAGGGCGGGGGCATAGGCCGCCCGGGCCCACGGGCCCGTTCCCAGCAGTGCGATGCGCATCTCGCGTTCCTTTCTCCGAACCGGTGGCCGCAGCCTCACGATGCCGCGTTCCGGTCGCCGTCGATGTACAGCTGCGCCGCTTTCCCGACACCCGCGAGCCACCCGGCGATGGTCTCGGCGATCGGCTGGCCGGTGTCCATCTCGACGAAGCCGAACTGGCCCGACTGGTTGCACTCCAGGAACCACCAGATCCCGTCCGAGTCCTCCGCGAAGTCGAAGGCGCCGTAGGACAGTTCGGCGCCGTGCATGTAGCGGTGGACCGCCTCGGCGACCCGCGGAGGCACCACCGCGGGGAGCCAGGGGGAGACCGACGGGGCGAACCGGACGTCCACGTCGTCGGGGTGGGCGTCCGGGTCGGTCGGTTTGCGCGCGGCCAGGAGCCGGTCGCCGACGACGGTGAGCCGGATGTCGGCCCGTTTGGCAACCCGGCGCTGCAGCAGCGTCGGGCCGAAGGCGACGGCGGCGAAGTCGGTGTCCGGCGCGACCCGGCTGGTGGGCACCGCCCTCGGCGGTTCCTGCGGATGCGCGCCGGAGACGGGCTTGACCACCAGGTCCGGGAACCGCTCCGCGAACTCCCGGGCCGCCTGCGGAAACGTCGTGATGAGCGTCGCCGGCACGGCAAGTCCGGTGTTCTGGGCGAGCCGCAGCTGCCAGGGCTTGTGGCGGGCGCGGCGGGCCGCGTCCGGATGGTTCATCCAGCGCGCGTCGGTGCACCGCAGCATGCCGTACAGCGCCTGGGAGGACTCCTCCGTCAGCCAGGCGGAGGGCTGGGCGGCGCGTACGGCCGCGTCCCCCGGCCTGCGCACCCAGATGGAGCGCAGGCCGGTCATGCTCACGAGGCGCC
>NZ_JBFAET010000447.1:0-2245 GCF_040642095.1 Streptomyces sp. NPDC020362 | reverse complement strand
GGGCAGAACACCCCGGCCCCCGCTCCCACCGAGTCCAATCCGCCCGGCGACATCCCCGACAACCAGGTGTACGTCGCCTACCGGCCGACAGGCGGCGCCCGACAGGGCCACCCCGTTGGTGAGGTCGGCGGGGTCGAGCCGGACCACGGGCACGCCCGCCTCGGTCAGCCGGAGGACCACCATGTCCGCCGTCACGTCTTCTTCACTGGTCAGGATGAGCACGGTCATCTTGCGCGGGTCCGCGTTCAGTCGTCGAAGTGCGTCTTGGACCCGGCCGTGGAGGTCGTTGTCCCCAGCGCTCTCAAGGTCGCGTGGTCAGTGGCGGCGATCCGACCGTCCGGGAGGACGTTCAACTGCAGTCCGGAGTCGTACGCGTACGGAGTGGTGACGTCCAACTGCACAGCAGGGCGCGCGTAGTTGAGCGTGAACGGTTGCATGGTCTCTCCCTGATTCGGCTTTCACGTCCTTATACGAATCGAACGGGTGGTTGGTTTCCTTACGCTCCGTAACCATGGCCCGGAGAGGGGTCGTTCGAGGCGTCGAGTAGGAGGACGTCGCCTCGGAGGAGAGGAGTTGCGCGGTGCCGTTCATTGCGTGAAACCGCGCGTCATTCCGGGAAGGCTCCGCGTGCCGCGGCGAGGGCCCGCTCGGCGTAGCCGCGGCCGAAGAGCACCGTGTGCACCAGGAGGGGAAAGAGCTGGTGCAGGCCGACGCGACGCCGCCAGCCGTCGGCCAGGGGGGCTGCCTCCTGGTATCCGGCCAGCACGCGGTCCAGATGCGGGCAGCCGAACAGCTGGAGCATCGCCAGATCGGTCTCCCGGTGCCCGCCGTGCGCGGCCGGGTCGATGAGCCGGACCTCCCCGTCGGCGCCCCACAGCACATTGCCGTTCCACAGGTCGCCGTGCAGCCGCGCGGGCGGCTCGGGCGGCCCGGCGAGAGCCGGCAGCCGCTCGCAGACCCGCTCGATCACCGCGGCCTCCCGGGGCAGCACGGTGCCGGCGTCGACGGCGCCGCGCAGATACGGCAGTACGCGATGTTCGGCGTACCAGTGGGGCCAGTCGGCTCCCGGTGCGTTGTGCATCGGCGCGAGGCCGATGTACGCCTCTTCCGGCCCGCCGGGCGGCGGTGCGCCGAAGGCGGGTGCGCCGGCCGAGTGCAGGGTCGCGAGGGCGTGGCCGAAACGCCGGGCGGCCTCGGCGTCGGGATGCCCGGTCGGCACGCGCTCGGTCACCATCCACCGCTCGTCGTGGCCGAGCACCTCCGGTACCCGGACCGCGGCCGCCGCGCCGAGCCAGCGCAGCCCGGCCACCTCCGCCCGCACGGCACCGGGGGCCTCGCCGCGCTTGACCATCACCACCGTCCCGCCCTCCAGCGTCACTTCGACGGGCGAGGCGGACGCCGCCCGTGCACCCGTGACGCGACGCCCGGTGAGCCGGGACGCCGCCTGTCCTGGATCTTCGCCTCGGTTGGCCACGGCCCCAGCGTACGGCCCGTTCATGAGGCTCTTCTGAGGGTGCTTCGACCGTTGATACGACTGTTTTCGGCCAAACCCAGGCAGTTACTACCCGTGTTGTCCCCGTGCGGATAGCGTGAGGGCGTCGCGTCGCCACACCAGGGGCACAGGGCCCTGTCGGGACTAGCGCGCGGCGGAGGGTTTCCCCCTTGACCACAGCATCCGTGCTGATGGCCGACGTCTTCGAGGTTCAGCCCTACACCTCCCACTGCGAAGTCATCTTCGGCGAGGGCGCGCACGCCGTCATCGGAGTGTCGCCGGGCAACAGCTACTTTTCCGCCCAACGCCTGCGCGACCTCGCCCGCTGGGGGCTGCACCACTTCGACAGGGTCGACTTCGTCTACACCGACCTGTACGTGGCCGAGATGTACGAGGCATCCGGCTACCCGCCGGACGAGGCCCGCCGCAAGGCGGTGAAGAACCTGCGGGGCGTGCGCGCGAAGGTCCGGGACGCGGTCACCCAGGCCGACCCCGAGGGCAAGCGGCTCGACTGGCAGCCCATGTCTGCGTTCCGCACCAACCCCGCCTACCAGGAGATCCACCGGGAGCTGCAGACCAGGATGCAGGCGGACGCCGACTTCCGTGCCGTCTGCAACGCCCTGGTGAGCCGCTTCCTGTCGGCTCGCGGCGAGGAGGCCAGCGAGCGGCAGCGTTCCGTGTGCCTGGAGTACGTCTGCGCCGAAGCCCCGCTCTTCCTCGACACCCCCGCCATCCTCAAGGTCCCGTCGTCGC
>NZ_JBFAET010000446.1:0-2255 GCF_040642095.1 Streptomyces sp. NPDC020362 | reverse complement strand
GCACGGAATGCGGGCGCGCTGGGGCCGGGAACGGCCGGCGGTGCGGTGGCACCGGGGACGTCCGGCGGCATGGAGGGACCGGAACAGGCCGACGACGTGGCGGGGCCGGGGACGGCCGCGGAGTTGATGGAACCGGAGAAAGCCGACGGCGTCACAGAGCCGGAGGAAATCGACGGCGTCGCAGGGCCAGAGGACGTCGACGGCGTCACAGGGCCGCGGACCGCCGCGGAGTTGATGGAACCGGAGAAAGCCGACGGCGTCACAGAGCCGGAGGACGTCGACGGCGTCGCAGGGCCGGGGACCGCCGCGGAGTTGGTGGAGCGGGAGAAGGTCGACCTCGTCGCAGGACCGTCGAAGGCCGACGGCGTGGCAGGGCCAGGAACAGTCCCGGATCCGGTGGAGCGGGAGAAGGCCGACCTCGTTGTGGGACAGGAGAAGGCCGACGGCGTGGTGGGGCCAGGAACAGCCGCGGAGTCGGTGGGGGTCATCGGACGTGCACCTCTGTCATGTCGGCGGGGCGGTAGCGGCGGTCCCAGCACCACAGCAGGGTTCGGCGGGCCCCCCATGCCCGCAGGCGGCGCAGGCTGGTGTGCACCACCATCCGCTCGGCCCGGGCGATCCGGTCGCTGTGCTCGCGAGCCCGGTTGAGAAGGCCGACGTCCTCCGGCGGCCCTTCCAGCGGGATACGGGGCGTGCCCCCGCAGCGCAGGTACAGGGCGGCCGTGATGGCGAGGTTGTGACCGTGGCACAGCACGTAGGGCGCGCGGTAGCGCGGGTGACGGTGTGCCCTGCGGTAGCGCCCGTACAACGCGGTCGCCCGCGTCACCGACGGAAGCAGGTACCGCTCGGCGAACGTGGGGTTCTCGTCCACCCGTGGAAGGCTCCGGCCGCAGGCCATCTCCGTCCCGCGGGCGAACTCCGCGCGTGCCGCGGCGATCCAGTCGCCGCCGGGCAGACAGTCGGCGTCCGTGCGCACGAGCAGTTGGGCGCCCTGCCCGATGGCGTACCGGAATCCCGTGTCGGCGGCGGCTCCGGTGCCCGGCTCGTCCTCGCTGACGAGATGCACGGGCAGCGGCGCCGTGGCGGCGAAGCGGCGCACGAGGTCGGCGGTGGTGTCGGTGGAGGCGTTGTCGACGACGACCAGAGTGAATCCGGTGTCGGTCTGGGAGGCGAGCGCGGCGAGGGTTGCCTCGATGCCGGCCTCTTCGTTGTAGGCGGGCACCACGGCCCACAACGGCGCGTCGCCCGGCGCGGTCATGGTCGCCTCCCGTCCGCGAGGCGGCCGGCGGCGAGCCGGGCGGTGGCGGCACGATCGGGCTTCAAGGAGCGGCCGGACAGTGGGATGTCGGCCAGCAGCACCGAGTCCGGCCGGGCGGAACCCATCCGTTCCAGCGGGCCGGCCAGAGCAGCCCGTAGTGCGTCCCGGTCGGCTCCCCGGCCCGGCTGTACGACGGCGACCAGGCGCTCGTCGCCGTCGCCGGCCGGAACGCCGACCAGCAGGGCCAGCTCGGCGCCCGGTACGTGCAGCGCGGGCTCGTACAGCCCCGGGTAGATGTTCTCCGCGTGCCGCAGCACCATGTCCTTGCGGCGCCCTTCCAGCACGATCCGGCCGCCTTCGAGGCGTGCCCGGTCGCCGGTGGCAACCCACGGGTCCGGGTCCTCGCCCAGGTAGCGGTCGCGGGCGGCCGGGCCTGACAGCAGCAGTTCGCCGGACGCGTCCGTCTTGGCCAGCACGCCGGGCAGTGCTGCGCCCACCAGGTCGCCCTCTCCCGTGAAGGCGGCCTTGTCGCCCTGTTCGACGGCCGCGGCGGGGAACAGCTCGGTCAGTGCGTAGACACCCCATGCCTCCTCGGCCCCCGCCTGCTTCACGCGGGTGAGCAGGTCGGCACTGGCCGGAGCCGACCCCGTCCACACCCGCCCCGAGAAGCGGGCGCCCTCCGCCAGCGCCAGCCTGAGCTGCGGCGGCGTCAGGTAGGTGGACTGCGGGTCGAGCCGGCCCAGCTGCCGGGCCAGGACGCGCGGAGAGCGGGCGGGCAGCGCGACCGGCGCGCCGTTCACGAGAGACGGTACGAGGACGAAGAAGGTTCCGCCGAGGACCGGCCGCCCGGCCTCGGGCCGGACCAGTCCGGCCACCGCGGCCATGCCTGCGGCGAGCGAGGACCGGGAGTGCACCACCGCGCGTGGCCGCGCCGTGGTGCCCGAGGTGAACACGATGACGGCGTCGCCGTCCTCGTCGGCGGGCCGCGGCAGGTTCA
>NZ_JBFAET010000445.1:0-2291 GCF_040642095.1 Streptomyces sp. NPDC020362 | reverse complement strand
CGAGGATCTGGGCGGCGCTGCCGCACCGGCTCGCCTCGATCACTTCGACGCCCGGGAACTTCTGCCGCCAGGGGCGCAGGGCCTCGGCCAGGGCGGCGGCCTGCTGACGCTCCAGGGAGTCGTAGAGTTCGGCGTCACCGGGGAAGCGGTAGAAGGAGGTGGGCGGCTCGGGCCAGGCGTGCACGACACGCAGGGACGCTTCGCGGCGTGTGGCAGCGTCGAAGGCGAACTCCATCAGGGTGTCGTCCGGAGCATCGATGTCGAGACCGAGCACCACGGGCCGGAAGGGCGCGGCAGCGGAGGGCACGCCCGAGGGATCCATCTCGTGCTCGTCCGCGGCCAGCTCTTCCGCCCGCACGAGCACCACCGGTCGTTCGGCGTGTGCGACGACGGACAGACTCACCGAGCCGACCATGAATCCGCCGATCCCGCCGAAGCCCCGTGAGCCCAGCACCAACAGCTCGGCGAAGCCCGCCGCCTCGCACAGGATGTCGGCCACGGTCCCCGTGAACTGCTCGCTGGTCACCTCGAGACCGGGGTGGCGCACCTGCAGGCCCTCGGCGGACTCGCGCAGAATCTGCTCGACCCAGTGCTGATAGGTCTCGGGGCCGTGCAAAGCGGCCCAAGCCGTGTACTCGGGCACCGGTTCCCCCACGTGGACGATCTTCAGCGGCAGGCTGCGCAGCAGCGCTTCACGCGCCGCCCACTCGGCGGCAGCCCGGCTCTCGGGCGATCCGTCGAGGCCTACGGTAACCGTTCGGGACATGGTCTCCACCTCCCCGGTGAGGGCTCGATTCCAGGGTGGTGACGCGCCCCCGGCTGGGTCAGGGGCCACACGTCCCTGCGCGGGGCCGATCGACCCATCGGAGCGTCAGCGTCCGGTGTTCCGCCCTGCATGCGGGCCGGCGGGCGAGCGGACGTGCAGGGTCTCCGTGTCAGCGGAAATCATGGGAGCGGACGGCGGAGGACTGGCTCATGGCCGAAGGCTCGGGAAAACGGCTGCCAGGGAGGGCGTTGCTGATGCACGGCGCGATGCCCTGTTCGTCCCCCGGCGCGACTGGCTCGGCGGCGATCTGCTCGCGGGCGTCACGGTGGCCTCGCGCCTCGCGCCTCGCGCCTCGCGCCTCGCGCCTCGTGCCTCGTGCTGCAGGTCATGGCGTACGCGGGAGTCGCCGGTCTGCCACCGGTCGCCGGACTCTGGGCAATCCTTCCGGCTCCGGCCCTGTACGCGCTGTTCGGTTCCTCCCGCCTGCTGCCGGCCCGGAATCCACTACGGCCCTCATGACGGTCCCGGTGGTCGGGCCGCTGGTCGGCGGCGGCCCCGGGCAACGCGCGTCGCTCGCGGCCACCCCCGCCGTCACGGTCGGACTGCTGTGCCTGCTGGCCCGGGCCCGGTGGACGCGCACCGGACCTGGTGCCTTGACCGGTGACCTGCGTCGGCCAGTGCGTTCAGGCTGCGCCGGCCAACACAGGTGCCGATGTTCACCGCTCCTACTTCAAAATCGCAATGGCCGCATCGTAGTTGGGCTCAGTGGTGATCTCGTCCACGAGTTCCGCATGCAGGACGCTGTCGTTTTCGTCCAGCACGACGATCGCCCGGGCCGTCAGACCCGCCAGCGGTCCATCCGCAAGTGCCACACCGTAGTCCGAGGCGAACTGCGGGCTACGGAACGTGGAAAGAGTCACCACGTTCGCCAGACCCTCGGCACCGCAGAACCGGGCCTGGGCGAAAGGCAGGTCAGCGGAGACGCACAGCACCACGGTGTTCTCCAGGGTGTTGGCCACTTCGTTGAATTTGCGCACCGATGCCGCGCAGACGGCAGTGTCCAGACTCGGGAAGATGTTCAAGACCTTCCGACTGCCGGCGAAGTCCGCCAGCGTCCTGTCGGCCAGTTCTTTGCTGACCAGCGTGAACGATCGGGCCTCGTCGCCGACGGCGGGCAAGTCGCCCACCAGCTGTACCGGGTTGCCCTTGAAGTGGGTCTGTGCCACGAGATGGCTCCTTCGCGTAATCACGGTGACAACAACGCGCAAGATCATACTTTGGGTGACTCAACCAGCACGTGAGGTGGCGTCACCGCATCACCTGCTTACTCGACCGGGCCACCATGCTCCGCCTCCGCAGCCGCGCGGCCTCGGAGTGGTCCCGCCGACCGGCGGAGTTTCCCGCTCGGACATACTCCAGGCCGAACGGCTCGTCCGGGGGCCGAGGGACCCCTTTCCCCGCCCCTCCCACCGGCACACGCTGGAAGCGGCAGGACCGCCCGCCGAGGACCATAGGGGGCAACCAT
>NZ_JBFAET010000444.1:0-2305 GCF_040642095.1 Streptomyces sp. NPDC020362 | reverse complement strand
GGTCCACCAGGCAACGGGCTGGGCGTTCGCGGCGTTCGGGGCGGCGTGAGGTACGGCACGCTCGCGCCCGGCGGTGCGTACATGACCGCACGTCGACGCCCGGTGGTGCGCACCAACAGGGGCGCGGGGCCGTATCGGTATGCGGCTCCGCCGCGGGGGCGGCGCGGCGGGCGCGGGGGCACGACCGGCCACGACGCGCCGGCAGCCGGCGAACGACCTGCTGTGACCGGCGCTGCCCGGACCCTTCAACGCTAGGCCGGCTCGGCCTCCGGCACGTCGCTCAGCCACGGCAGAGCACCACGATCGCTCGCACCCAGCCGCGTGTAGGCGCCGTACAGGTGATTGCCGACGGTCCGGACGGAGAGAGTCAGTCTCTCGGCGATCTGCCGGTTGCTCAGCCCGGCCGCCGCGAGCGTGACGATCTGCCGTTGCCGCGCGGTGAGATCGCCGAGGACGAGCCCGGCCAGTGCCGGTGTGCGGGCACCGTCGCAGCGGCGGGCCATCGCGACCGCGCGGGTTCGGGAAAGGCGGGCCGCACGGGGGTCACGGTGTGCGCGGACCGCCTGGGCGTGGGCCTCCGCCGCAAAGAGCAGGAAGCCCCGCTCCGCCAGCGCCTCGGCCACCCGGTCGAGTGCGGGCCCGTCGCCCCGGGCGAGCGCCTCGGCGTGCCGGGCGAGGACACCGGCGCCCGGCAGCCGCCCGGCGACGCGCTCCGGGGCGCCGAGGCGTACGGCGTCGTAGAGCGCGAACACATCGTCCCCGGCGATCCGGGCCAGCGCCTCTTCGATGTCGCCGCGGGCCGCCGCGGTCCAGACACCCATGCCCATGGTCTCCCCCGACTGCCCTGCTGCCGCATCCAGTTCGCTGCGGCAGCACGCGTCGTCCGGCGCCGTCCGCAGCCCTTCCCGCGCCCAGGCAGCCGCCTCCCGCAGCTCTCCGCGCAGCCGGGCGCACCGGGCGCGGACGGCCGCGTACCCGGCGGGCACCGGCAGGCCCTCGGCCAGCAGCCAGTCACCCACCGGCGCCGGCAGAGCCCGTACGTCCTGTTCCGCCAGCCTGGCTGAAAGGGATGCCTGTTCGGCCTCCAGAGCGGCTTCGCGCCGCTCGGTGGTGCGGGCCAGCCGCCGCGCCCGCAGCCGGCCGGCGCCGGCGCGCAGGGCCGGTCCGTGCAGAGGGTGGGCGAGGGTGACCGAGCCGCGGTCGTCGACGTGGATCAGGCCGCCCGCCTCCAGGCGTTCGAGGACGTCCAGGTCGAGGCCGTCCGGCGTGAGCGGCAGGGGCTCGGCGAAGGCCAGCCGGTCGAGCGTCTCCCGTTCGTCGGGGTCGAGCCGGTCCAGGGCGAGGGCGAGACGGTCGCGGACGGCCGCGGTGACCGGCACCGGGCCGCGCCAGGCCCACTCACCGGTGTCCGGGACACCGGTGAGTCGCCCGGATCGGCGCAGTGCGTCCAGCAGGTCTCGCAGCAGCCGCAGATCGCCCCGGCACATCCGGTGCAGCCTGCTCATGGTCAGCGGCTCCAGGCCGGCCACGGCGAGCAGCTGGGCGGTGTCCTCGCGGGGCAGCGGCTCCAGCGCGAGACGCGGCAGCAGTTCTCCCGTCCACAGGCGGGACACCGCCCCCGGTGCCGGCACCCCGTCCGTGGCGGCCACGGCCAGGCGGACGCGGCCGTGCACGGCGAGCTGGTGGACGAGCGCGGCGGACGCCTCGTCGAGCAGATGGGCGTCGTCGACGACGAGGAGGCGTACGCCGGACAGGAGGTGGACGGCGCGGTGCAGCGAGACGGTGTCGGGCAACAGGTGCGCGAACGCCGCGAAGGGGAGCCCCCGGGTCTCGGGCGTCCCGGTCGCCCGGGCGCAGTCGGTGCCCCGCAGCGCCTCCGTGAGCAGCCGGGTCTTGCCGCAGCCGGCCGGCCCGGTCACCACGATGCCGGGCCGGCCGGCCGCCAGCCACCTGCGCGCCAGCTCCAGTTCGTCCGCCCGGCCGGTGAAGGGCCAGGGCAGCTCCAGGGTCTTCGCGTCCTGTTCGTAGGTCGTCACACCAGGAGGAGTGCGACTACTCAGGTTTGATACAGGGTGACTTGAGTAGCCCCCGACTCAGGCGAACGGTCCCCCGGGGGCGGCACTCTGGCGGTCCAGGCCACAGTCCGGCACCGGGGGAGCGGTCGAGGGACGTCGCCTTCGGGGGAGGGAGACGTCCCTCGACCACGCCTGTACGCCGTTCGCCACCCCAGCGGACGGCGTCTTTGCGTGGTGCGAGGGCCGGCCGGGCGGTCTGTCCTCGCCTCCGGATGCCGTCCCCGGATACC
>NZ_JBFAET010000443.1:0-2315 GCF_040642095.1 Streptomyces sp. NPDC020362 | reverse complement strand
GCGGCTCCCCGAAGAGTCAGCGGGCGCGGCGGCGCAGCAGGATCCACAGGGCGCCGCCGGCGAGGACAAGGGCGGCCGCGGCGCCGATGGCGATGCCCGTCAGCGGCAGTCCGGAGCCGTGGGAGGAGCCGGCCAGGGTGGATGCGGCCGGCGAGTTCGGCTTGGTGCCCGTCCCTGAGGGCCGCGGAGCGGGGCCGTGGCTGGGCGAGCCCGGCAGCGGCTGGACGTCCCACGGCGTGGTGTTCCGGTCGGCGGGGCCGGGCCGTCCCCGGCCGTGGACCAGGACCTGGTAGGGACGGCCGCCTCCGTAACCGAGGTAGACGCTGGTCTTGTCGGCGGGCCAGGAGCGACCCGCCGTGTCCTCCAGGACCCGCCACACCTGCGCGGCCGTCCAGTCGCGGTGCTTGGACCACACCAGCGCCGCATCCGCCGACATCAGGGCCGAGGCGGCCGCGGTGCCCCCGCCGTCTACGCAGTACCGGCGGAAGGTGGCGTCGCACCAACGGGGTATGTCCACGCCTGGGGCGGAGATCTCGACCTCCTTGCCGTGCTGGGAGGTGGGGGCTACCGTGCCGGTGCGGTCGATGGCGGCCACTCCGACGACCTCGTCGTAGGCGGCCGGATACTGCTGCTTGTTGCCCTCCTTCGCGTTGTCCCCGGTGCCCGCGAACATCAGCACGCCCTTCTTGACGGCGTAGTTGAGCGCCTGATGGTCGTAGTCGCTGCCGATGACGTACTGGTTGCCGATGGTGATGTCGATGATCTGGGCGCCCGCGTCCACGGCGGACGTGATGGCGGCGGACAACGGGTAGTTGGGATCAGGGAGTTCGTTGTGCCGGATCGGCGGTACCCGGATCGGGATGATCTGTACGCCCGGGGCGAGGCCCTTCAGTCCGCCGCCGCGTCCCGTTCCGGCGATGAGTTCGGCGGCCGTAGTGCCTGCGCCGGTGGTGTCGTGCGTGTCCGTGACGCTGCCCTTCGCCAGCCCGGCCTCGACCAGGGCGTCCTTCCCCCGTAGCACCTGACCGCGCAGCGAAGGCGTCCCGGGGTTCACCCCCGTGCCGATGACAGCGACCTTGATCCCCTTGCCGGTGCTGACCTTCCAGATCTTGTCGGCGCGGATGGCGTTGAGATACCACTGCTTGGGGGCCGGGTCCGCCGCGTCAGCCAGGGGTGCCGTCCCGGCCGTGACGAGGAGCGCGGCGGCAGCCACAACACAGATGCGAAGCAGTTGATGCATGCCTGTATTGGATCACCAGCGCCCAGGGACGCTGTGATGAGCCCATTGGCCGGGGCTTGCTCGGCTCCCACCACTCCCGCCTGGTGCGCGGGGGTGCGGCACAGGGCGGGTCAGCGGGCCTGGGTGACGGTGACGGGAACGTCGGGGCAGCCACCGAGTACGTCCGCGAGGGCGGCTCGCTCTGCGGGGTCGACGCTCGGGCCCCAGCGGGTCTTGTCCGCGCCCCAGTCGGTGACGTAGTGGCAGCGGTAACCGGCGGCCGGCGGAAGCCACGTGCTGGGGTCCTGGTCCGCCTCGGACCGGTTGCCGGCCGTCGTCACCGCGATCAGCGCCCGGGCGTCACCGAGGTCGTTGGCGTAAGCCTCCCGCTCCTTCGCCGTCCAGGCATACGCCCCAAGTCCCAGGCCTCGGCCTGCGGGACCAGGTGGTCGATGTCCAGTCCCGGCGGATCCGTTCCCTCCTCACCCCGAAACGGTGACACCATGCACAACGCTCGCAGAGCCGCGAACGGCGCAGTCAATGCCGCAGGACCTGGCAGCCTGCGCAAGATCGTCGCGGCCGGCCTCATCGGCATCACCATCGAGTGGTACGACACCTCGTCCGATGAGAGCCGCGACGTGCGGTCTTGTGTACTCCGCGGCTCGAAAGTCAGCACCCGGCCAGCACAGGAGCGTGCTGGCCGGCCAAGAGGGGCACGGAAGGAATGCGCCTGTGCCGTACGGCGGGCCCCAGCCACTCCTCGGGGCCGCCCGAGCGGCTCAGCACGGTGCATGGCGGACGTTCTTCCGCCCGAGCGGTACGTCCTCCTCCCGAGTCGTTCACCCGTATTCCACGGCCGCGTCCAGCAGCCAGTCCGTCAGGTAGCCGGCGAAGGAGGAGCGCACCAGTACCCAGAAACCGGCCCTGGCTTCGTCGCGGGCGACCAGGACGACCTGCGTGCGCGCCAGCGTCGTCTGGGCGCAGCGGCCGGGGCCGAAGGCGCGCGGGTGGAGGTCCAGTGGGCAGCCGTGGGACAGCAGGTCGCGGGCGCGGGGTCCGGCGACCAGGATGGTGGTGCGCTGGGCGGAGACGTCGG
>NZ_JBFAET010000442.1:0-2331 GCF_040642095.1 Streptomyces sp. NPDC020362 | reverse complement strand
GGCGCGTGTACGTCTTCCCCGCCGCCTCCGGGTCCGGGTCGTAGAGGCCGTCCACGTCCCAGCCCCGGTCCGCCGGGAACTCGCCGACCGCGTCACCACCGGAGACCACCAGCTGCCACAGGTCCTCGGGCGAGCGCACCCCGCCCGGATACCGGCACGCCATGCCGACGATCGCGATGGGGTCGTCGTCCTCGGCGGGCGCGGCGGCCGGTTCCGGTGCGGGCGCGGTGGTGAGACCGGTGAGCTCGGTGCGCAACTGCCGGGCGAGTGCCTGGGCGTTGGGGTGGTCGAAGACCAGCGTGGGGGGCAGTGCGAGGCCGGTCTCGGCGTTGAGCTTGTTGCGCAGTTCGACGGCGGTCAGGGAGTCGAAGCCCAGGTCCTTGAAGGCCCGGCCGGCCTCGACCTCGTCGGCGCCGCTGTGGCCGAGGACGGCCGCCGCGTGGGTGCGGACGAGGTCGACCAGCAGCGCGTGCTGCTCGGTCCCGGGCATCCCGGTGAGGCGGTCGGCCAGGGGCGAGGTGGCGGCCGTGCCGGGCTCGCCGGCGGTGCTGCCCACGGTGAGGATCCGCGCGGCCTCCGGGAGGTCGCCGAGCAGGGCGCTCGGGCGGCCCACGGTGAACGGGGGCAGGAACCGCTCCCAGTCGACGTCGGCCACCGTGGCGGTCGCCTCGCCGCAGTCCACCGCCTGCCGGAGGCCGGCCACGGCGAGCGCGGCGGGCATCGGGATCAGGCCGCGGCGGCGCAGTCGTTCGTCCGCGCCGTCGGCCTCGGCCATGCCGCCGCCGGCCCACGGGCCCCAGGCCACGGAGGTCGCCGGCAGGCCTTGGGCCCGGCGGCGTTCGGCGAGCCCGTCGAGCAGGGCGTTGGCCGCGGCGTAGGCGGCCTGGTGGCCGCTGCCCCACACGCCGGCGATGGACGAGAAGAGGACGAAGGCGTCGAGTTCCCGGCCGGCGAGGAGCGCGTCGAGGTGCAGGGCGCCGGCCGTCTTGGCGGACAGCACGTCGGCGAAGGCGCCCGGCGTCATGGCCTCCAGCGGCTCCAGGTGGTCCACGCCCGCCGTGTGGACGACGGCGTTCACCGGGTGCTCGGCGAGCAGCGCGGCCAGCGCCTCGCGGTCGGCGACGTCGCACGCGGCGACGGTCACACGGACACCCGTCTCCTCCAGCTCTGCGACGAGACCCGCCGCACCCGGCGCGTCGAGGCCGCGGCGGCTGGTGAGCACCAGGTGCTCCGCACCCGCACCGGCGAGCCAGCGGGCGACGTGCCCGCCCAGCGCACCCGTACCACCGGTGATCAGCACCGTGCCGCGCGGCGACCACCGCTGCCCGGCCAGGGTGTTCCGGCGGGTGGCGGCCTGGGAGAGCCTGCGGCCGAACACACCGCGGGCGCGGATCGCGACCTGGTCCTCGGCCGACTGGCCGAGCACCGCGGCGAGGCGGCCGGCGACCCGGTCGTCGACCGTGTCCGGGAGGTCGATCAGACCGCCCCAGCGCGGCGCGTGCTCCAGCGCAGCCACCCGGCCCAGCCCCCAGACCTGGCACTGGTACGGGTCCGCCACCTCGTCGGCGGGGCTCACGCCCACCGCGTTGCGGGTCGTGCACCACAGCGGGGCACCGATGCCCGCATCGCCCAGCGCCTGGACGAGCAGGACGGACAGCGCGACTCCGGCGGTCAGCGCGGCGGCCGCCGGGGCGGCCTCGCCGTCGACGGCGAGCAGCGACAGGACGCCCGCCACGGTCTCTTCGCCGGCCGCTCGGGCGAGCTGCGCGGTCAGCTCCTCACGGCCGGTGGCCGGCTCGACAGGGACCGGCAGCGGGGCCAGGCCCCGCTCGGTCAGCCCGCGGAGGCAGGCGGTCACCCAGTCGTCGCCGAGTTGCGCAGCGCTGACCGGAACCAGCCACATACCGTTCCGGGCAGGGCCCTCCGGGACGGGGTCGGGTATCGCTTTCCAGGTGACGCCGTAGCGCCAGCCGTCCACGGTGGACTGCTCCTTGCGCTGCCGCCGCCACGACGACAGCCTCGGCAGCACGTCGCTGAACGCGTCCCCTGCCCCGATGTCCAGGGTCTCGGCAAGGGCCTGCAGGTCCTCGCGCTCCACGGTCTCCCAGAACTGCGCGTCCACCGGATCCGCCACCGCGGCGGCGGCAGCGGGCTCCGGGGCGTCGACCCAGTACCGCTCGTGCTGGAAGGCGTAGGTCGGCAGGTCGGTCTTCCGCGCACCGGCGAAGAACGCGTTCCAGTCCACGGAGACGCCGTGCACGTGCAGTTCGGCCAGGGCCGTGACGAGGGCCTGCTGCTCGGGACGGTCGCCGCGCAGGACGGGCACGGCAA
>NZ_JBFAET010000441.1:0-2338 GCF_040642095.1 Streptomyces sp. NPDC020362 | reverse complement strand
GCGCCACCGTCAGCGACCTCACCCAGACCCGCGGCACCGTCGGCACCAGCCTGACCTCCGTCGACCTGGCCGGACTCACCCGCATCGAGCTTGCCTTCGCGGTCCTGCTGGCCGCCGGAGCCGGGGGACTGGTCCTCGCCCTCGGGCTCGCCGAACGCCGCCGCACCTTCGCCATCGCCACCGTCCTCGGCGCACGCACACGCCAGCTGCGCGGCATGGTCCTCACCGAGGCCCTCCTGCTGGCCGCAGGCGGCCTGGCCGGGGGTGCCGTCATCGGATGGGCGCTGTCGGAGATGCTGGTCAAGGTACTCACCGGCGTCTTCGATCCGCCGCCCGCCGCCCTGGCGGTGCCCGGCGTCTACCTGACCCTGACCGGACTGGCCGCCTTGATCGCCGTACTGGCCGCAGCCCTGAACGGCGTCCGCAGTGCCCGGCGCCCCGCAGTGGAGGAACTCCGCGACCTGTGAGGGAGCGACCTGTCTACTCTGTTGCCATGGG
This sequence comes from Streptomyces sp. NPDC020362, assembly GCF_040642095.1. NCBI lineage: Bacteria > Bacillati > Actinomycetota > Actinomycetes > Kitasatosporales > Streptomycetaceae > Streptomyces > Streptomyces sp. NPDC020362. Next base: position 1,840 of record NZ_JBFAET010000441.1, on the reverse strand, counting down.
CACGCCTGCCGCACCGGACCGCAGCCGCCTGCACATCCTGGTCGTCGAAGACGACGACACCATCGGACGCCACCTGGAAACCGGCCTCCGCGTCAACGGCTACGCCCCCGCCTGGAGCCGCACCGGCGCCTCGGCCCTGACGGAGACGGACCGCACCGCCTACGACGCCGTTCTCCTGGACCTCGGCCTGCCCGACCTCGACGGACTGGACCTCGCCCGCACCCTGCGCGCCCGCTTCCCCGACCTGCTGATCGTGATCCTCACCGCCCGTACCGACGACATCGACGTCATCGCCGGCCTGGACGCAGGCGCCGACGACTACCTGGTCAAGCCCTTCAGCCTCACCGTTCTGCTGGCCCGTCTCCGCGCCCACCTGCGCCGACAGACCAGCACATCGCAGCCGCAGCCCCCACTACGGCTCGGCGACCTGATCATCGACACCACGGCACGCCGCTGCACCCTGCACGACACGGAGATCTCCTTGCGGCCGAAGGAATTCGACCTCCTCGCCCTGCTCGCCCAGAACCCCGGCACCGCCGTCTCGCGAGAAACGCTGATGGCAAAGGTGTGGGACGAGAACTGGTTCGGCCCCACCAAGACCCTGGACGTCACCATGGCCGGCCTGCGCCGACGTCTCACCCAGGCCGCCGAGGAGTCCGCCCGCCCTTGCCGGTTGCCTCACATCACCACGCTCCGAGGGCATGGCTACCGCCTCGAGCGCTGTGGCTGGAGCGATGGGGCCGGGACGAAGAGTTGACTGGCCCTCGCCTGTCCGCGCAGTAGGGTCTGCACTCGTTCGGCCGGCGCCATCCGGTCAGCGACCGCCCCACGAGAGTCTGTGGACCGGGCTGCCGCAGGCGGCCCCGGCCGCATCGCGGTGTCCGCAGCTCGCCGGCGTGTGCCGAGGAAGCGCGGTTCTCTGCGCCGCCTCGGCACACTGAGCCCGTCGGCCGGGTGGGCCTGCCGGGCGCTGTGCGGTCTGTCAGCCCATGTCCGTCAGGAGGGCGTTCAGTTCCTTCTCCTGCTGTGCGGGCGACATCGGCGGGTTCGAGTGGTCGATGCCGAAGGTCCCCAGCACCTTGTCCATCTGGGCGTCGATGGAGGTCCAGCCGGTCTGGTCCAGCGGCTGCAGCGATGCCTGGTCGGCGTCCCACAGGTCACGCAGCGACTGGGCGGCCGCGTGCGCGCCCGTCGCGTCCCCCGAGCGTGCGTCCTTGAGCGAGGTCGATGCGAGCTTCTTCAGTGCGTCGACCTTCGCGGGCGGGAACTTCTTCACCGCCTGGCCGGGAGCCATCTGGACGGCGGAGGTGTTGTCCTCCTCCGCCGCCGGGCCGACGTGCGGCTGGCCGTGGGCCCAGACCAGCAGGGCCGCAGTGGCGAGGGCCAGCAGTCCGAAGCCGGCCAGCGCGGTGCGCTCCCTGCGCGGGTTGCTGGTGGCCGGTGCGGCGTGGGTCGCCTCGTGGGTCTCGGTCACGTCCGAGCGCGTCACCGTCAGGTAGACCACGGTCGCCAGGATCAGGCCGAGGAAGATCAGGCTGGTGGTGAAGGTGCCCAGGTCGAGACCGGTCGGCTCGCCCGGCTGAGCGACCTTCGGGGAGGCGAGCCAGTCGCCGATGTTCGCGCCCAGCGGACGGGTCAGGATGTAGGCGAGCCAGAAGGACAGCACCGGGTTCGCGCCGAACTTCCACAACAGCGTGATCGCCGCGATGAGGCCGAGCGGCAGCAACACGGAGACGCCCGGGCTCCAGCCGGTCAGCTCCAGAGTCCAGTCGCCGGTCGCGGTGCCGAGCGCGAAGGTGACGAGAACGGCGAGCCAGTAGAACGACTCACGCGGCAGCGT
>NZ_JBFAET010000440.1:0-2341 GCF_040642095.1 Streptomyces sp. NPDC020362 | reverse complement strand
GCACGGCACCACGAGGGCCTCGCGCTCGCCCGGCGCGGGCGGTGGGCCCAGTCGGGCGAGATCCACCGGGCCGTCGCCGCCGAACGGGCGGCACTGCTCGGCCCCGAGCACCCCGACACCCTCGCCAGCCGCTACGAGGTCGCCTTCACCCTCAGCCGCACCGGCCGCGCCGCCGACGCACTGCGCGCCTACGCGGACGTCGCCGCCGCCCGGGAACGCGTCCTCGGCCCCGACCACCCCGACACGCTCGCCGCCCGCCAGGAAACGGCCTACGTCCTGGGGCAGTTGGGGCGTCACTTCGAAGCCCACCAGAGCTACACCTCGGTGCTGGCGGCCCGGATCAGCGTTCTCGGCCAGGACCATCCGGACACCCTGCGCTGCCGGCACAACCTCGCCTTCAACCTCAGCCGGCTCGGCCGGCTCGACGACTCGTACCGCATGGCCCACGACGTGGCGGCCGCCCGCGCCCGGGTGCTCGGCCCCGAGCACCCCGACACCCTGGTCACCCGCTACGAAGTCGCCTACGCGCTCGGCCAGTTGGGCCGCTGGGAAGAGGCGCTGCAGACCTACCGCGAGGTCGCCGAGGCGCGTGCCCGGACCCTCGGCCCCGACCACCCGGACACACTCGCCGCCCGCTACGAGGCCGGGATCAGCCTGGGCCGCCTAGGCCGCAGCACGGACGCCCTCCTCCTGTACCGCGGCCTGATCGAGGACCGCACCCGCGTCCACGGCGCCGCCCACCCCGAAACCCTGCGCGCCCGCCACGGCCTCGGTGTCAACCTCGGCCGGCTCGGCCGTTGGGAGGAGGCCCTCGCCGAGGCCCGCGACGTGTGCGCACAGCGCGAGCTTGTCCTCGGCGCCGACCACCCGGACACACTGGTCAGCCGCCGGGAGGTCGCCGTCGCCCTGGGCTGGCTGGGCCGCTGGGCGGACGCCCTCACCGCGTACCGGCGGGTGGCCACGGCCCGCGAGCGCGTCTTCGGCGCCGACCACCCCGACACCCTCGCCAGCCGCAACGACGAGGCCCACTGCCTGGAACAGCTCGGCCGCGGCGCGGAGGCGGTCGAGCTGTACCGCAGGGTGGCGGTCCTGCGGCAGCAACAGGCGGCGGGGGGCCGCTGATGCGGGACCGGGCGGCCGCCCGGAACGCGTCGCCCTGGTCAGGGTGACGCTGCCGCAGGGAGCGGAAGGGAGCGACGCCGCAGGTTGCCGTGCGGGAGTACCGGTTCACCTCCGGCCGGGCGGACGAGGGGCACGGCCTTCTGCCGGTGGGGCCGGAGCGCGGCCCCTACGCAAATGCCGGTCGGTGAGGAGGCCGCCGCCCGCCTCACCGGCAGACCCGGCGCGGCAGACCCGGCGCGGCAGACCCGGCGCGGCGGGGCCGTACGGCCATCCGGCCATCGAGCCGTACGGCCCGCCGCGATCAGCACCGGAGAGCGGCGGCCGGGACCGGCCGGCGTACCGAGCGGCCCGACCGAGCCCGGCCGGCTCTCGCCGGGCGGTACACGGACGACGTCCGGGAAGACTCGGCCGGGAGCCGGGCCGCCTGCCTCTGGCCGACCTAGATCATCCCGTGTTACCAAGAACCATGACCGCACTCGAGGGATCCCGGACATACGACGCCGTCATCGTCGGCGGAGGGCACAACGGCCTGGTCGCCGCCGCCTATCTGGCCCGGGCCGGCCGGTCCGTGCTGGTGCTGGAACGGCTCGACCACACCGGCGGCGCGGCCGTCTCCACCCGCCCGTTCGCCGGTGTCGAGGCCCGGCTGTCGCGCTACTCGTACCTGGTCAGCCTGCTGCCGCAGAAGATCGTGCGCGACCTGGGGCTGGACTTCCGCGTCCGCAGCCGCACCATCTCCTCGTACACCCCCGTGGACCGCGGCGGCCGCCCCACCGGACTGCTGGTCGGCGGCGGCGAACAGCGCACCCGGGAGGCCTTCGCCCGGCTGACCGGCGGCGAGCGCGAGTACGAGGCCTGGCAGCGCTTCTACGGCATGACCGGCCAGGTCGCCCGGCGTGTCTTCCCGACCCTCACCGAACCCCTGCCCACCCGTGACGAGCTGCGCCGCCGCATCGACGACGAGGACGCCTGGCGCACGCTGTTCGAGCAGCCGATCGGCGTCGCGATCGAGGAGAGGTTCAGCGACGACCTGGTGCGGGGCGTGGCCCTCACCGACGCGCTCATCGGCACCTTCGCCGACGCCCACGACCCCTCGCTTCGGCAGAACCGCTGCTTCCTCTACCACGTCATCGGCGGCGGAACCGGAGCCTGGGACGTGCCGGTCGGAGGCATGGGCGCCCTCACCGACGCCCTGGCCGCCGCGGCCCGTGAGGCGGGC
>NZ_JBFAET010000439.1:0-2346 GCF_040642095.1 Streptomyces sp. NPDC020362 | reverse complement strand
GGCGGAGTCCCGCTCCTACCCCGGCGCCCCTGACGAGAAGCGGCGCAGCAGCGGCGACAGCACCAGGACCGACTTGGTCCGCTCGACGAACGGCTCCCCGGCGATCCGCTCCAGGACCCGCTCGAAGTGCCGCATGTCGGAGGCGAAGACCTGGGCGATCGCGTCCGCGTCGCCGGTGACGGTCGACGCGGCCACGACCTCCTGGTAGCGCTCCAGACCCCGCTGGATCGTCTCCGGCGAGGTGTTGCGCCGGCAGTGGATCTCGATGTAGCCCTCGGTCTCCCAGCCGAGCGCCGCCGGATCCACCCGGACGGTGAATCCGGTGATGGCTCCGGTGGCCCGCAGCCGGTCCACGCGCCGCTTGACGGCGGGCGCGGACAGGCCGACCAGTTGCCCGATGTCCGCGTAGGAGCGGCGGGCGTCCTCGGCGAGGGCGTGCACGATGCGTTCGTCGAGATCGTTCAGCACAGGGGGTGGTTCACTTCTTCGGTTCGGTCACTTCTCTGCCGCCACCGCGAGGTCCTCAACGGTCGCGAGACGGGAACGGCGGTAGCCGTATACGAAGTAGAACACGAGCCCGACGGCCATCCAGACACCGAACACGACCCAGGTGACGATGTCGAGGCTGAACATGTTGTACGCGCAGAAGAGGAATCCCAGCACCGGCAGGACGGGGCCGAACGGCACCTTGAACGTGCGCTCCAGCTCCGGCCTCCTGTACCGCAGGACGACGACCGCGATGTTGACCAGGGCGAAGGCGAACAGCGTGCCTATGCTGGTGGCGTCGACAAGCTTGCCCAGCGGGACGAGAGCGGCGAGCACACCGCAGAAGAGGGACACGATCACCGTGTTGAGGCGGGGAGCGCCGGTCTTCGGGTGGACCTTGCCGAGCGCCTTCGGCACCAGGCCGTCGCGGGACATCGCGAAGAGGATGCGGGTCTGGCCGTAGAGCACGGTGAGCACCACGCTCGCGATGGAGATGACCGCACCGAATGCGAGCAGGGTGCCCCAGAAGGTCTGGCCGCTGACATCGTTCATGATCGCGGCGAGGGTCGCCTCCGAACCGTCGAACTTCTTCCAGTTCCAGGCGCCGACGGCGACGCCGGCGACGAGCACGTACAGCGCGGTCACGATGATCAGCGACAGCATGATCGCCCGCGGCAGGTCCCGCTTGGGGTTCTTCGCCTCCTCACCGGCGGTGGAGGCGGCGTCGAAGCCGATGTACGAGAAGAACAACGTGGCACCGGCGGCGCTGACCCCGGACATGCCGAGCGGCATGAAGTCGGCGTAGTTGCCGGACTTGAAGCCCATGAAACCGACCGCGCAGAACAGCACCAGTGCAACGATCTTCACGCAGACCATGATCGTGTTGGCGCGGGCGGACTCACGCGCGCCGCCGAGCAGGAACACCATCGCCAGGAGGACGACGATCAGGGCGGGCAGGTTGATGATGCCGCCCTCGCCCGGTGCCGAGGACAGGGAGGCGGGGATGGTGACACCGATGGTGCCGTCGAGCAGTTCGTTCAGGTACTCCCCCCAGCCGACGGCGACAGCGGCCACCGACACGCCGTACTCCAGCACGAGGCACCAGCCGCAGACCCAGGCGACCAGCTCACCCAGCGTTGCGTACGCATACGAGTACGAGGAGCCGGCGACCGGGATGCTGCCCGCGAGTTCGGCGTACGAGAGAGCCGAGAACAGAGCCGTGAGACCAGCGATCGCGAAGGCCAGGGTGACAGCCGGACCGGCCTGAGGAACGGCGTTGCCGAGGACGACGAAAATGCCGGTACCAAGAGTGGCACCAATGCTGATCATGGTCAGCTGCCACAGCCCGAGAGAGCGCCGCAGCGCCCCTCCCTCACCCTGGCCGCCCTCTGCGACCAGGCGTTCCACGGGCTTGCGACGCATCAGGCGCGCGGCAACGCCCTGGGATGCGGGGGCGGCCGTTCTCTGGCTCTGCGGGGGTGCGCCTTGGTCGAGCACGCGCTGGCTCCTTGTTCGATGCCGGTCAGGACGGGTGGGGACCGAGTAGGCGCCTGCCGGGCAGGAACCCACCGAGCGGGGTCCCCGCCACACCACGTACAGCGCAGCACCCTATGAGGCGGGCCTTCACGGGCGTAATGCAGCAACCTTGCGCGTCCCTGGATGATCATTGCGTTCATCAGGCCGGTATGACAAATCGTTGCGCGCGGACTGTTGACCGTTGCACGGACACCTCACAGGGCCACGGTTCACCCCTTTTCGGCCCCTCCGGGCCCCGTGCACGCGGACGGCCCCCGCTGTTCCCGGCAGCCGACGTCCACGACACCGCGCGGCGTCTGCTAGCCGGCGACCCGTCCGGGTGGC
>NZ_JBFAET010000438.1:0-2391 GCF_040642095.1 Streptomyces sp. NPDC020362 | reverse complement strand
CACCGACACCTCAGCACCCGCATCCACCGCCCGCTCCGTCACCACCACCAACCGCGACCCCGACAGAACACCCGCACCCAACCACTCCCGCACCACACCCAACACACCCACCGCAACACCACGAGCCACCACACCACCACCCACACCACCACCCACACCACCAGCACCACCAGCACCACCAGCACCCACCCCCGCAACCACCACCACAACCTCAGGCACAACCCCACCCCCACCAACCGCCCCCAACAACCCACCCAAATCCCCATACGACACCGCACCCACCAAATTCAGACCACCCACATCACCAACCACCGCCCACCCACCACCAGACCGCTCAACCGACACCCCACCAGACCCAGCCGGCACCCCAGCCGGCACATCCACCCACTCCACACCAAACAACGAATCACGCGTGACATCCGGACCAGCCCCCAGAGCCCGAGCAGACACCGGCCGCAACACCAACGACCCCACCGACGCGATCAACCCACCACTCGCATCAGCCAGCAGCACCGACACACCCTCACCCGAATCCGACGGCGCCACCCGCACCCGCGCCGCCACCGCACCCGACGCATGCACCACCACATCACTCCACGCGAACGGCAACACCAGCCCCTCACGCTCAACACCCAAGCCCATCACGTGCAACGCGGCGTCCAACAAAGCCGGATGCACCCCGAACCCGGCCACCGCCACACCCTCGGGCAGCGCCACCTCGGCAAACAACTCCTCACCACGCCGCCACACCGCGCGCGTCCCCTGGAACACGGGGCCGTAAGCAAGACCGGCCTCCGCCAACGCCGGATAGAACCCCTTCACGTCCACTGAAAGGGCATCGGCAGGCGGCCACTGCGCGAGATCGACGCCCAAGCCCGGGGTGTCAGCAGTATCGGCACAAGCCACTACACCCGCCGCGTGCCGCGTCCACTCCGCCTCCACCACGGGATCCTCGGCCTGTGCATAGACACCAACCACCCGACGGCCGCTCGCGTCCGGCTCATCCACCGTCACCTGCACGCGCACGCCGCCGCGCTCCGGCAGCACCAACGGCGTCTCGATGAGCAGTTCCTCGACCCGCCCGCAGCCGGCTTCATCACCCGCACGCACGACCATCTCCGCCAGGGCAGCTCCGGGCACCACCACGCGCCCGGCCACCACGTGATCCGCAAGCCACCCCTGGCCGGCCGACGACAGCCGACCCGTCAGAACCAACCCACCACTGGCCGGCAACACCACCGCAGCGCCCAACAACGGATGCCCCGGAGTTTCCAGCCCCAGGTCCTCGGCCCGACCCACCGCCGTTGGAGTCAGCCAGTAGTGCTGCCGCTGGAAGGCGTAGGTCGGCAGGTCGCTCCGCCGGGCACCCGTCCCCGCGAAGACCCTGTCCCAGCCGACGGCAACACCCCGGACGAACACCTTCGCCAACGCCGTCAGCAACGCCCGCGGCTCGTCCCGGCCACGGCGCAGCACCGGCAGCCACACCTCGACGGAGTCACCCGCGTCATCCGCCGTGTTCCCGACCCGGGTCTGCGGGCCCATCCCCGACAGCACACCGTCCGGACCGACCTCGATGAACGTCCGCACACCGCTTTCACGCAGCGCCGCCACCGCGTCGGAAAAGCGCACCGCCTCACGGACGTGCCTCACCCAGTACGCCGGATCAGTCACCTCATCGCTCACCACACCACCGGTCAGCGCCGACACCAACGTCAACTTCGGCACCCGATATCCGACCGCGCCGACGACACGCGCGAACTCCTCCAGCATCGGCTCCATCAAAGGCGAATGGAACGCATGCGACACCGTCAGCCTGCGCGTCCGCGCACCCGACTGCGCCAACCCTTCCGCTACAGCAAGTACTTCACGCTCGATGCCGGAAATCACCACGGCTGTAGCGCCGTTGACGGCAGCAATACCGACTCCGGTGTGCCCCTCGATCGCCTCGACGACCTGCTCCTCGGCCGCCTCGATTGCGACCATCGCACCACCGGTTGGAAGCGCCTGCATCAGACGGCCACGAGCGGCCACCACCGCACACGCGTCCTCCAGCGACCACACCCCCGCCACATACGCCGCAGCCAGCTCACCGATCGAATGACCTGCTACGACCTGCGGGCCCACACCCCACGACTCGAGCAGCCGGAAAAGCGCCACCTCGACCGCAAACAGCCCGGCCTGCGCCCACACGGTCTCATCGATCCGGCCACCACCCGGCCACAACTCCTCACCCTCACCACGAACAACCGCCGCCAGCGAACCGTCCAGGTGCTCCGCCAGGCCCGCACACACCGCGTCGAAAGCCTCCGCGAACACAGGGAACACCCCATACAGCCCCTGACCCATACCTACGCGCTGAGCACCCTGGCCCGTGAACACAAACCCGACCTT
>NZ_JBFAET010000437.1:0-2445 GCF_040642095.1 Streptomyces sp. NPDC020362 | reverse complement strand
CCGCGCCTCACGTCCCCGCCCCCGCGGCGCCGGCCCGGGGCGCCCCGCGCCGGGCCCACGGCGCCCCCGCCCCCGGCGCCCGACAGACGCGTCGAGCGGCGGTGGCCACCGTCAATTCGGCCGGGCCCTGGAGGGTTGAACCCTCCCTGCAATAAAGGACACCGTCGCTCCGCACCAGATCGAGCCGAACCCAGCCTATCGGCGACGCGACGCCAGGGAAGAAGCTGCGGCCGTTGTAGTTCATGCTTTATTGCAAAGGACCTGAATTCCGCTGCACTTGCAGTACTCGCGCAGAATGGCGTGCAGGTTCGGATGGTCGGACCCGCTGACGGTCTGCGGCGTCAGGCACAAGGAGACGGCCCGCGGCTCACTGGCCGTGCACAGAGCCGGCGGACGAACCCGTCGCCGCACGGTACGGCTGATGTTGCCCCTGGGGCTACCACACAGTAACCGGTTCCCCTACGCTGCCGCCAACTCGGCGACAGCAAAGGGGAATTGGGACATGCTCAGAGTGAGACGGGCGGCGGCGGTGGCCGTCGCCGCCCTGCTGGCGTTGGTACCGGCGAACGCCCACGCGGCGTCCCCCAGGTTCTCCGAGACGACGGCGATCGGCACGCACAACGCGTACGACAAGGCCAAGTACACGTACTTCGCGCAGGCGCTGGACTCCGGCGCGTCGCTGCTGGAGCTGGACGTGTACGTGGACAGCCTGACCCACCGGTGGCGGGTCAGCCACAGCAACCCGTTCGGCAACGACAACAACTGCGAGGCCGCGAAGACCCCGGGCGACCTGTACAGCAAGAGCCGCAACCAGGATCTGGGCAGTTGCCTGGACAACATCGCGGCCTGGAACCGGCTCCACCCCGACCACCCGCCGATCGTGTTCAAGGTCGAGATGAAGGTCGGCTTCAACGACAAGGGGGGCATGGGCCCCGACGAGTTCGACACCCTGGTGTCGCAGAAGCTCGGCAGCAGCGTCTACAAGCCGGCCGACCTGCTGGGCGGGACGTACTCCTCCCCGGACGCGGCGGCCAGGGCCAACGCATGGCCCTCCCGCGACTCGCTCAGGGGCAAGTTCCTCTTCGAGCTGATCCCGGGCACGGTGGAGCAGGCCAACCCCTTCGACCACTACTGGACGGACGAGGAGTACGGCGACCACCTGCGCGACCTGTACGCGGCGGGCAGGATCGGCGAGGCGCAGGCCTTCCCGGCCGTGCTCGGCGCGGCGAACGGTGACCCGCGCACCAGCCGTTACGACGCCTCGATCCGGCCCTGGTTCGTGTTCTTCGACGGGGACGCGGCGACGTACGTGAACAACGGCTACGACACGTCGTTCTACTCCGCGAACCACTACATCCTGATCACGACCGGCGCCGACGGGGTGTCCCCGTCGATCTCGTCGACCGACCCGACGGACGCCGAGGTCGCCGCCCGGCTCTCTCTGCTGGCCAAGGACCACGCCAGCATCATCACTTCCGACTGGTCGGCCAAGTCTCCGTCGGTGCTGGGATCGGTGACCACCCGAAGCTGACATTCCGGGTACACGGGCGGATCCCCCGTGCCAAGGTGGGGCATATATCAGTCAACTCCTGTCACCCCACTGACACTTCAGGGAGTCCCCCATGATCCATGGAATTGACATCAGCGCGTTCCAGTCGTCGTCGTACGACACGGACGGCCTCTCCTTCGTCTTCATCAAGGCGACGGAGGGGCGTTCGTACGTGAACCCGAGGCTCTCGGCCCAGGCCAAGACCGGCCGCGACGCCGGCCTCGTCGTCGGCTTCTACCACTTTCTGTGGCCGGGTCACATCACTTCCCAGGCCGAGTACTTCGTCGAGCACGCCCCGGAGAAGGCGGGCGACCTGCTCGCCGTGGACTGGGAGACCACGAGCGACGGCACGCACGCCAGCAATGCGGAGAAGGACCTGTTCATCCGGACGCTGAAGGAACTCCGTCCGCACAACAAGGTGCTCCTGTACGCCAACCGCGACTACTGGCTGAACGTGGACGTCACCTCCTACGCCGGCGACGGCCTGTGGATCGCCGACTACGTGAGTGCGGGCAAGCCCCGCATCAAGGCCAAGTGGCGCTTCCACCAGTACAGCAGCGAACCGCACGACAAGGACGTGGCCGACTTCGCCGACAAGGCCGCGCTGCGGGGGTGGGCCGCCGGGAACTGACCCCGCCCGCGCAGAGCGTCCGGGTCAGCCCCGGAAGTCCGCGGGCCGCTCCGGGGGCGCCTGGGACAGGGCCTTGCGTACGGCCTCGGCTCCCGCCTGCAGGCCGTACACCGGGGTGCCCGGCTGCTGGCGCCAGGAGTCGTCGATGCCGCCCGCGTCGACCGTGTCGAGTTGGGTCGGGGACGGGACGCCGTGCACCGTTTCCGGTACCGGTTTTCCCGTCCCCGCCCGCCGAACCGGACGTGCCCGTTGGCCGAGCATCCGG
>NZ_JBFAET010000436.1:0-2452 GCF_040642095.1 Streptomyces sp. NPDC020362 | reverse complement strand
CCCTACCCGTCCCGCCCCTGGGGGCTGCGCCCCCTGGCCCCGCACCGGCCCTGAACGGGCCTCGTCCTCGAACGCCGGACGGGCTGGAACTACCGATGGGGTCGTCCTCGGACGCCGGGCGGGCGGGAACTTCCGAACGGGTCGCCGCCCTCGAACCCCGGACGGGCTGGAACTACCGAACGGGTCGTCCTCGGACGCCGGGCGGGCCGGGATGTCGGTGCCGCCCATTACGCTCGGCGCATGGCCGTGAACACATCGCCCGAAGCGCCCCTCCCCGTAGGTGAGGTCTCCCGGATGATCGGGGGGTGGATCGACCGGCTCGGTGCGGTGTGGGTCGAAGGGCAGATCACGCAGTTGTCGCGGCGGCCGGGGGCCGGAGTCGTGTTCATGACCCTGCGGGACCCCTCGCACGACATCTCCGTCAGCGTGACCTGCTACCGGCAGGTGTTCGACGCCGTGGCCGATGTCGTCGGCGAGGGCGCGCGGGTCGTCGTGCTCGCCAAGCCGGAGTGGTACGCGCCGCGCGGGCAGCTGTCGCTCAGGGCGGCCGAGATAAGGCCCGTCGGCGTCGGCGAGCTGCTGGCCCGCCTCGAGCAGCTGAAGAAGACGCTCGCGGCCGAGGGGCTGTTCGCGCCGGAACGCAAGAAGCCGCTGCCGTTCCTGCCCCAGCTGATCGGACTGGTCTGCGGCCGCGCCTCCGCCGCGGAGCGGGACGTGCTGGAGAACGCCCGCCACCGCTGGCCCGCCGTCCGCTTCGAGGTGCGCAATGTCGCGGTGCAGGGCGTGCACGCCGTCCCGCAGGTCGTGCAGGCCGTCAAGGAGCTGGACGCGATGGAGGACGTGGACGTCATCGTCGTCGCGCGGGGCGGCGGCAGCGTGGAGGATCTGCTGCCGTTCTCCGACGAGCAGCTGGTGCGGGCGGTGGCCCAGTGCCGTACGCCCGTCGTCTCCGCCATCGGGCACGAGCCGGACAATCCGCTCCTCGACCACGTCGCCGACCTGCGCGCCTCGACCCCGACCGACGCGGCCAAGAAGGTCGTGCCCGACGTGGGCGAGGAGGTCGAGCGGGTGCGGATGCTGCGGGACCGGGCCCGGCGGTGCGTGGGCGCGTTCCTGGAGCGCGAGGAGCGGGGGCTGGCGCATGCGCTGGCCCGGCCCTCGATGGAGGATCCGCACCGGATGCTCGACGAGCGCGCCGATCACGTGGCGTCCCTGCTGGACCGCGGCCGGCGCACCGTCGGCCATCTGCTGGACCGCGCCGACTCGGAGCTGACGCACACGCACGCACGCGTGGTGGCCCTCTCCCCCGCCGCCACGCTCAAGCGCGGGTACGCGGTGCTGCAGCGGGCCGACGGGCACGTGGTGCGGGATCCGGACGAGGTCGCGACGGGTGAGGCGCTGCGCGCGCGGGTCGCCGAGGGCGGGTTCACGGTTCGAGTCGATGTCCAGGCCGATGTCTAGGGTGGGTGGATGACCAGCAAGGCGGATGAGGCGCTCTCGTACGAGCAGGCGCGGGACGAGTTGATCGAGGTCGTACGGCGGCTGGAGGCCGGTGGTACGACGCTGGAGGAGTCCCTGGCGCTGTGGGAGCGCGGTGAGGAGCTGGCCAAGGTGTGCCGGCGCTGGCTGGAGGGCGCCCGGGCCCGGCTGGACGCGGCGCTGGCCGAGGAGGAAGAGGAAGGGGCCGGGAAAGAGGGCCGCGAGTAGCGCCGGTGATGCCGTCTGCTGTGAAGCGGATCACCACACCTCCATCTTCGTTGAACCTTGAACTTCCCTGGCGTACTGTCGGTGCCGTCAGCCGATCCGGACCGCGGTCCGGATCGGACGCCACCCCCAGGAAGTGCACGCCATGTCTCTCGTTCTTGACCCCGCCGCCCAGGACCTGCTGTTCCGCGAGGCCCGCACCGCGAACACCTTCACCGACGAGCCGGTGACCGAGGAGCACGTCCAGGCGATCTACGACCTGGTCAAGTACGGCCCCACCGCCTTCAACCAGTCCCCGCTGCGCATCACGCTGGTCCGTTCCCCCGAGGCTCGCGAGCGCCTGGTGAAGCACATGGCCGAGGGCAACCAGCCGAAGACCGCCGCCGCCCCGCTGGTCGCGATCCTCTCCGCGGACAACGAGTTCCACGAGGAGCTGCCGACCCTCTTCCCGCACTTCCCGCAGGCCAAGGACGTGTTCTTCAGCGAGCGCCCGGCCCGTGAGGGCGCCGCCGCACTGAACGCCGCCCTGCAGGCCGCGTACTTCATCATCGGCGTCCGCGCCGCGGGCCTGGCCGCCGGCCCGATGACCGGCCTCGACTTCGAGGGAGTCCGCAAGGAGTTCCTGGACGACGACCACACCCCGCTGATGGTCGTCAACATCGGCCGTCCGGGCCCGGACGCCTGGTTCCCGCGCTCCCCGCGCCTGGCCTACGACGACGTCGTCACGACCGTCTGAGCCACCCCGCAC
>NZ_JBFAET010000435.1:0-2463 GCF_040642095.1 Streptomyces sp. NPDC020362 | reverse complement strand
GCGGCGTGGGGGCCGTCAGCCTCGGGGCGCCCCAATCAACCCGCGGCGGCGCCCGGCCCCGGAACCCGCCTCGGGCGTAATCACACCGGCAACCGGCCCGCCCCCCCCGCCCCGGGGGGACCGCCCCGCCCTGGGGGCGCTCCCCCAGGCTCTTGAGGCACCGGGAGAGGCAGTGCCGTCGGCTCAGCCGCGCAGCGCCTGCACCGCCGCCTCCAGCCGCTTGCCGAAGTCCGGGTCCGCGGCACGGAAGTTGCCGATCGCCCGCTCGACGATGTCCTCGCGGGAGACCTGCGCGATCGAACCCGCCAGGTTGGAGACCAGGCGTTCCTTCTCCTCCTGGGACATCAGCCGGTAGAGGTTGCCCGCCTGCACGAAGTCGTCGTCCTCGGCGTGCACGGGGGTCGGATGATCGCCCGTGGTACCGCTGACGGCGACCGGCTGCCACAGCGGGCGGTCCGTCTGGGCCGGGCCGCCGAAGCTGTTCGGCTCGTAGTTCTTCGCGCCGCCGTGCCGGCCGTCGTAGAGGAAGCCGTCACGGGAGTGGGTGCGCGCCTCGGTGGCGTGCGGGCGGTTCACCGGCAGGTGGTCGGCATTGATGCCGACGCGGTAGCGGTGCGCGTCGCCGTACGCGAACAGGCGCCCCTGGAGCATCTTGTCGGGCGACGGGCCGACGCCCGGGACGAAGTGCGCGGGCGAGAAGATCGACTGCTCGACCTCGGCGAAGATGTTCTGCGGGTTGCGGTTCAGCTCCAGCTTTCCGATCTCGACGACCGGGTAGTCCGCGTGCGGCCACACCTTGGTCAGGTCGAACGGGTTGAAGCGGTACGTCGCCGCGTCCGCCGCCGGCATGATCTGCACGCCCACGGTCCAGCTCGGGAACTCCCCGCGCTCGATCGCTTCGCGCAGGTCGCGCTGGTGGGAGTCGGGGTCCTCGCCCGCGAGGACCGAGGCCTCCCCGGCGGTGAGGTTCCTGATCCCCTGGTCGGTCTTGAAGTGGTACTTGACCCAGAAGACCTCGCCGGCCTCGTTGTTCCACTGGAAGGTGTGCGAGCCGAAGCCGTCCGTGTGGCGGTAGGACGCCGGGATGCCGCGGTCGCCGAACAGCCAGGTCACCTGATGCGTGGCCTCGGGCGACAGGCTCCAGAAGTCCCAGACGTTGTCCGCCTCCTGGCTGCCCGTGTACGGGTCGCGCTTCTGGGTGTGGATGAAGTCCGGGAACTTGATCGCGTCCCGGATGAAGAACACCGGGGTGTTGTTGCCGACGAGGTCGTAGTTGCCCTCCTCGGTGTAGAACTTCAGCGCGAAGCCGCGCGGGTCGCGGACGGCGTCCGCCGCGCCCAGGTTGCCGGCCACGGTCGAGAAGCGCAGGAAGACCTCGGTCCGCCTGCCGACCTCGGAGAGGAACGCGGCGCGCGTGTACGGCGTGACGTCGGCGGTCACCGTGAAGGTGCCGTAGGCCCCGGCGCCGCGCGCGTGCACCACCCGCTCCGGGATGCGCTCACGGTTGAAGTGGGCGAGCTTCTCCAGCAGGAGCTGGTCCTGCACGAGCACCGGGCCGCCGGCGCCCGCGGTCTCGCTGTTCTGGTTGTCGGCTACCGGAGCCCCGGCCTCCGTAGTGAGCGGTCCCTGCGTCACGTGCGCCTCCTGCGTCCTTGCCCACCGGTCCTGTCGCCGACCGGCCCTGTCCTTTGACCAAAGTCAGGCTTGATCTTACATTGGACTTAATCCAAGTCAAACAAGATTCCAAAGTCACACCTATTCGGAACCTGGTCTCCTTGCTGTTACGCTGGACCGCATGAGCGACCTTCTGGAACGGCTGCGCGGACGCGGATGGCGGATGACCGCGCAGCGTCGCGTCGTGGCCGAGGTTCTCGACGGCGAGCACGTTCACCTGACGGCCGACGAGGTCCACGCGCGGGCCGTCGCGAAGCTGCCCGAGATCTCCCGGGCGACCGTCTACAACACGCTGGGCGAGCTGGTGACCCTCGGCGAGGTGCTCGAGGTCAGCACGGACAAGCGCGCCAAGCGGTACGACCCGAACGCGCACCGGCCGCACCACCACCTGGTCTGCGCCCGGTGCGGTGCGATCCGTGACGTGCATCCGACCGGCAACCCGCTCGCCGATCTTCCCGACACCGAGCGCTTCGGCTTCACCGTCTCGGACGTCGAGGTGACGTACCGGGGTCTGTGCCCGGCCTGCGCAGGGGCGTGACCGAGACCTGCGTGACCGTGACCTGCGTTACCGAGACCTGGGTTACCGAGACCTGACGGAGGCCTGACCCAGACCCAGGGGGCGCAAGCCCCCTTTTTTGTTGGGCCGTCCTGCTTTCTCGGGCCGTTGCCTCTTCTTGCGCCGTCTCTTGTGCCCAACGCACTCGACGCCCTCGACGCAAACGCACCGAGGGCCGGAATCCATCTCTGGTTTCCGGCCCTCGGCCTTCAGTAGCGGGGACAGGATTTGAA
>NZ_JBFAET010000434.1:0-2468 GCF_040642095.1 Streptomyces sp. NPDC020362 | reverse complement strand
GCTCGCTGGGCTCATAACCCAGAGGTCGCAGGTTCAAATCCTGTCCCCGCTACTGCAGTCGAAGGCCCGGATCCTTACAGGGATCCGGGCCTTCGTGATGTGCGAACTCATGTGCAGACGGGAGGGACGGCCGCGCCGCCGTGGGGAGTTGGGCGAACTGTGTTTGACTTATCTCTCTGTGGGCATGTCGACAAAACGCTGAA
Source organism: Streptomyces sp. NPDC020362 (assembly GCF_040642095.1). Taxonomy (NCBI): domain Bacteria; kingdom Bacillati; phylum Actinomycetota; class Actinomycetes; order Kitasatosporales; family Streptomycetaceae; genus Streptomyces; species Streptomyces sp. NPDC020362. The sequence continues at coordinate 2,265 of NZ_JBFAET010000434.1, read as the reverse complement.
GTGACCTCACGGGCTGCGGTATACCGGGTGTACCCAGGTTGCAGGTGGTGCGACGATGGACGTTATGGGGGATAGGGCAACTCTGTTCGAGACAGGGCGATTTGTGCGGCCCGAGGATGAGGGGCCGACCCGGGACGAGATGAGCGACATGGGGGAAGCCGCCGACGAGGTACGCCTCAGGCTCGCCGCGGAGACCGGCGACACCGAGGCCGCCAGCGTTCTCGGGGCCATGCTGCTGCGCCGCGGCGACCTCGACGGAGCCGAGTCCCATCTGCGAGCCGCCACCGCGGCCGGAGACCGGGCTGCCGCCAACAACCTGGGTGTCCTTCTCCATCAGCGCGGCTACCCCGAGGAGGCCGCCGGCTGGTGGCGGATCGCCGCCGTCGCCGGTTCGGCGGCCGCCGCGCACGCGCTGGGCCGCCACCACCGTGAGCGCGGGGACGAACCCGCCGCCGAGTACTGGCTGGCCCAGTCCGCCGAGCAGGGCCATGCGCTGGGCGCCTACGCGCTCGCCGATCTGCTGGAGCACCGCGGGGACGCCGGCGCCGAGCACTGGATGCGGGCCGCCGCCGAGCGCGGGCACCGCGAGGCCTCCTACCGGCTGGCGCGCGCGCTCGATCGAAGGGCGGCGCGCGAGGACGGGGCCGGGACTGACAACGCTGTCGAGGAGATCGAGCAGTGGTACCGGCAGGCCGCCGCGCGTGGCCACAGGCGGGCCGCGCTGCACCTCGGGGCGATCCTGGAGAAGCGCGGCGAGCTGAAGGAGGCCGGGCGCTGGTACCTGACCTCCGCCAAGGACGGCGAGGCGCGCGCCGCCTGCGCGCTCGGCTTCCTCCTGCGGGACGCCGGCGACACCGAGAGCGCGGCCGTGTGGTGGCTCAAGGCGGCGCAGGACGGTGACGGCAACGCTGCCAACGCGCTGGGCGCGCTGCACGCCGAGCGCGGGGAGACGCAGACCGCCGAGCGCTGGTACCGGGCCGCCCTGGACGCCGGGGACGACAACGGCGCCTACAACCTAGGGCTGCTCTGCGCCGAGCAGGGCCGGACCGCGCAGGCCGAGCAGTGGTACCGGCGCGCCGCGTACGCCGGGCACCGGGAGGCGGCGAACGCGCTGGCCATCCTGCTGCTCCAGGGCGGCGACACGACCGGTGCCGAGCCGTGGTTCTCCAAGGCGGCCGAGGCCGGGAGCGTGGACGCGGCGTTCAACCTGGGCATCCTGCACGCCGGGCGCGGTGAGGAGTCGGTCGCCCTGCGGTGGTACGAGCAGGCGGCCGCCGCCGGGCACACCGAGGCCGCGCTCCAGGTCGGCATCGCCCGGCTGCGGGACGGCGACGAGCAGGAGGCCGAACGGCACCTGCGGTGCGCGGCGGGCGGCGGGAGCGCGGAGGCCGCGTACCGGCTGGCCACCGTCCTGGACGCGCGCAGGCCGCCGGAGCCCGCGCACGAGCTGGGCGAGATCGTGCACGAGAAGACCGAGTGCGAGGAGTGGTACGAGCGGGCCGCGACCCAGGGGCACCGGCGCGCACAGGTGCGGGTCGGCATGCTCGCGACGGCCCGGGGGGACGTCGTCGAGGCGGCGCGCTGGTACCGGACGGCCGCCGAGGCCGGGTCGCGCAACGGGGCGTTCAACCTGGGGCTGCTGCTGGCCCGGGAGGGGAGCGAGCCGGAGGCGGCCGTGTGGTGGACGCGGGCCGCGGATGCCGGGCACGGCCGGGCGGCGCTGCGGCTGGCCCTCGTCTACGCGCGTCGCGGGGAGCTGGCGGAGGGGCAGAAGTGGGCCGACCGGGCGGTGGCGCTCGGGCCCGCAGAGGTCGCCGAGCGGGCGGGGCGGTTGCGGGACGCGCTGCGGGAGGAGCTGTCCGCCTAGCGCGGGGCTTCATCCGATCCCTGCCCGCTCGCCCACCCGGCTCGGTCGGACGAGGAGTGACCTGGTCCCGTGTCGGCGGCTGTCGCTGCGGGCTGCTGGGTCCGGTCGGACGGGACGTGGTCCGGTCCCGTGCCGGTGGCTGTTTCCGTGGGCTGCGCGGCCCTGTGCGGGCGGCTGTCGTCGCTGTGCGCGTCCGCCCGGTTCGGTCGGACGGGAAGCGCCCCGGGGGCGTGGTCGGCAATGGATTTGCCTCGGCGGACTTCCCTCGCGTAATGTCGTGTTCACCGACGCGGGGTGGAGCAGCTCGGTAGCTCGCTGGGCTCATAACCCAGAGGTCGCAGGTTCAAATCCTGTCCCCGCTACTGAAGGCCGAGGGCCGGAATCCAGAGATGGATTCC
>NZ_JBFAET010000433.1:0-2484 GCF_040642095.1 Streptomyces sp. NPDC020362 | reverse complement strand
GGTCGAGGAGTTTTTCCAGTCCGGCAAGGGCCTGGCGGCCTTGGACGAGCACCAGGTCCGCCGCTACCCGTCCTGGTCCCGCTGGGTCACCCTGGAGGGCAGAACGGCTACGCGCTGGCCACCCTGCCCACCGGGCAGGGCGGCATCCTGGCCACCATCGGCAGTCACATCGCCGCCAAGGCTGCGCCGTACCTGCCGCCGTGGGCCGGCGCCGCCGTCCTCCCGCCCGTCGCTGGGTGGGGCGTGCACGAGATGTGGGGCCACAGCGCCCTGTCGGCCGGGCTCGCGTCGGCCGGCATGGGCGCCGGCGGAGTAGTCCTGTCGGCCGTCACCTGGGCCGTGGCGGGCGGCACGAACAAGTTCCGCCGCTACCGGCGCGCGCAGGCCACGACCAGTGTCGCCGCGGGCATGGGCTGGCTGACCTGCGCGGTCTCCGCAGGTCCCTTCGGCCACCCGATGGCCGACCTGTGGCTGCTGGGGGGCGGGCTGTTCGCGGCATCGTGGAACGTGCGGCAGCTCATGCGTAACGCCCACGACGAGACCGAGCAGACCGACTCCGGCGGTCTGGGCAAGCTGGCCGAGGCCATCGGCCTGGAGAAGGTGCAGGTCAAGAACGCCAAGGGCAACGGCAAGGGCGTGGTGACCGCCGAAGTCTGGCCCGAGGCGGGCAAGACGGTGGAGGACGTGCAGTCCGCCGCCCCGAAGATCGCCGCCGCGCTGCACGTGCCGCCGTCCGCGATCACGGTCACCCGCGACCCGGACAACGCCGGCCACGGCACCTTCTCCGCCCGCGTCGCCGACCTGCTCAAAGACGGTGCCCCTTCCAGCCTCCGCAGGTGCTCGGGCTGATGCCCACCGAACCCATCCCCGTGGGCCTGTATGCGGACGGGGAGATCTGGTGGATCAACCCCTTCCTGGCCGAGATCCTCCAGCACCTGCTGGTCATGGGGGTGGCCGGCTCCGGGAAGTCGGAGTTCGCCCGCAGCGTGCTGGCGCACCTGATGACCCGCCGCAAGCTCACCATCTGGCTGATCGACCTGGCCAAGGGCGAGCAGACCGTCGGGCACATGAAAGAGGGCCTGGACTGGTTCGTGGACCTCAAGCGCGGGGGCAAGCGGGAGGCCAAGGCCATGCTGCGGTGCCTTCCCGCGGTGATCGCTGCCCGCGGCACCGCGCTGGCCGAGGAGGGCCTGGACCAGTGGACACCTGAGTCGAAGCTGAACGCGATGGTGGTGTGGATCGAAGAGGCCGCCGACGTCGCCGACTTCGAAGTCCTGGACGAGATCGCCCGCAAGGCCCGCTCGGTCGGCATGTGGCTGGTGGTCAGCCTCCAGCGCGCATCGTGGAAGAACGTCTCCACCGACGTCCGCGCCAACTTCCAGGCCTCCGCCTGCTTCGGCGTCGATGACGTTGCCGATGCCGGGTTCTGCCTGCCCGACCGGGTCACCGAGTCCGGCGCGATCCCCGAGTGGGGATCGGACCGGCCCGGCTACGCCTACGCCACCGGGATGGGCATCCCCACGGGGCGGTGGACCACCGAAGTCCGCGGCTCGCTGACCAAACCGGTCCGCGACCAGATCCGGGACATGATCCTCGCTGCCGCGGCCGTCCGTGACCCCCTGGACGACGTGTCCGCGCGGGCCGCCGGCCTGGCCTACGAACAGCGCACCCATCACGGCACCAACCGCACCAACACCCCCGACGACACGCCCGCGGTGGCCCCCGCCCGTCTGCAGGCCGTCCCGCCGTCGGAGCTGGAGCCGGAGGACTGGGAGGACGCGGAAGAGACGGACGACGAGATGGACGCCGTGGATCCGGCAGCAGAGGAGGCCGCCGCGATGGAACTGCAGGACGCCTACGAGGAGGTGATGGGCCAGATCCCCGATGACCCGGAACCCGACGCCGGCTATGCCCGCCTCCGCCTGGAGGACGAAGTCCCCGACGCCAACCCCGACACCCCGCTCGCCTTCGAGCAGCCGGACCGGCCGTCCACCGAAGAGGCCCGCGCCATCCTTTACGGCCAGATCGACCAGTGGGCCGCAAGCGACCATCTCGCCTTCGAGACCGGCGACCTGATCCCCGTTGCCGTGGCCGCGGGCCGCAAGCGGGGCTGGCTCCACAAGGAGCTGAACGAACTCGTCCGCCAGGGCGTGCTCCGCCACGACGCCCACGGCGAGTACACCATCGTCCGCCCGGTCACCGGCGCCGCCGAGCAGTCACGCACCGTCACGAATGTCACTGTCACGCCCGCCGTGATTGTCACTGTCACGGCGGGCGGGGGCCTATAGGAAAGTCACGCGAAAACGCCGTGACATCGCCCCCGTGACAGTCACGAGCGGCCGTGACATTCCCTCGTGACAATCACGTACCGTTGTCCCGTGCCACTGGATCTTGACCGTTTGCCATCGGACTTTGACCGACGCGAGTTTGTGTCATCGGAGTTTGATCACCGCAGGTCAGCGACTCAGCGCACCTTCGGTGCGC
>NZ_JBFAET010000432.1:0-2518 GCF_040642095.1 Streptomyces sp. NPDC020362 | reverse complement strand
CCCGCCCGCGGCGCGGGCGTGGCGGGGCTGCGGGCGGGGGCTTTGGGCGACTTGGTTTCGGACGCGCGGGGGGCTCCCCGGGCGCCCCCCCCCCCCCCCCCCCCGCTTCCGTGCGTTCAGGACGACGCGTCCACCAGCAGGAACGCCGAGTCCGCCCGGTACAGGCCGGTGTTCCGGTACGGGTCCAGCTGCAGCCGGGAGTTCTGGTGGCGCAGGTAGCCGCCGTCGGCCGTGGCGAAGGAGTAACAGCGGGCGTCGGAGAGGCCTTTGACGAGTGTGAACGTGGCGGCCCGGCGGTCGGAGGGTGAGGCGACCGGGTCGTGAGCGAATCGTGTGGCAGATGTGACGCCGAGGGGCCGCACATCAGTGGAGTCCGAGGGCGGCCGTGGGGCGCTTCGGCGAGCGGTTTCCATGAAACTGGAACTTTCTCGTTGCGTACGCCTGTACATATGGTGTGTACGCTTGTACACATGGGATATCTCTTGCTCGCCGGCGCCATAGCCGCCGAGGTCGCCGCGACGACGGCGATGAAGTACAGCGCGGGCTTCAGCCGGCTCTGGCCCTCGCTCGTGACGGTCCTCGGCTACCTCGTCGCCTTCGCGCTGCTCGCCCAGACGCTGAAGACCGTGCAGATCGGCACCGCGTACGCGATCTGGTCCGGGGTGGGCACCGCGGCCGTCGCCGTCCTCGGACTGCTGCTGTTCGGGGAGGGGCTCAGCGTCACCAAGGTCGCCGGGATTCTGCTGATCATCGGGGGCGTGGCCGTGCTGAACCTGGGCGGGGCGAGTCACTGATGGCCCGCCGCTACGACCCCGACCGGCGCCGGCGCATCATCGACGCCGCGATCCGCGTGGTCGGCCGGGACGGTATCGCCGGGCTGAGCCACCGCTCCGTCGCCGCCGAGGCGGACGTGCCGCTCGGCTCCACGACCTACCACTTCGCCACCCTGGAAGAGCTGATGGTGGCCGCGCTGCGGCAGGCGAACGAGGGCTTCGGCAGGGTGCTGGTCGAACGGTTGCCCGAGAGCGGGGACGGCCGGGGCGATCTCGCCTCGGACCTCGCCGGGGCGCTCGGCGAGTGGCTGGGCGGCGACCGCACGGGCGTGGAGCTGGAGTACGAGCTGTATCTGGCGGCGCTGCGCCGGCCCGCGCTGCGCCTTGTCGCGGCCGAGTGGACCGAGGGCGCGGCGGCGCTGCTGGCCCGGCGCACGGACCCGGTCACGGCGCGGGCGCTGCTCGCGCTCATGGACGGCATCTGCCTCCAGGTGCTGCTCACGGGCGGTTCGTACGACGAGGAGTACGCGCGCGACGTGCTGGCTCGGGTGATCCCCTGAACCCGCGCCCGGCACGTGAGACGCCCACGGTGCGGGTTCGCCCCCACGACCTCCCCCACGTTAGGTTTCCTACATGACCGACACTGCTTCTCGTACCACCGGCGCCGTCGCCGCCGGTCTCGCCACCCTCGCCTCCGACGGCACCGTTCTCGACACCTGGTTCCCGGCCCCCGAGCTGGTCGCTGAGCCCGGCCCCTCCGGTACCGAGCGCCTCACCGCCGAGCAGGCCGTCGAGCTGCTCGGCAGCGGTGCGACCGCGGCGATCGGCCCGGACGCCCGCCGGGGTGTCGAGGTGGTCGCGGTCCGCACGGTCATCTCCTCGCTCGACGAGAAGCCGCTCGACACGCACGACGCCTACCTGCGTCTGCACCTGCTCTCGCACCGCCTGGTCGAGCCGCACGGTCAGAGCCTGGACGGCATCTTCGGCCTCCTCGCCAACGTCGCCTGGACCTCGCTCGGCCCGGTCGCCGTGGACGACATCGAGAAGGTCCGGCTGAACGCCCGCGCCGAGGGCCTGCACCTCCAGGTCACCTCGATCGACAAGTTCCCGCGCATGACCGACTACGTCGCCCCGAAGGGCGTGCGGATCGCCGACGCCGACCGGGTCCGCCTGGGTGCGCACCTCGCCGAGGGCACCACGGTCATGCACGAGGGCTTCGTCAACTTCAATGCCGGCACGCTCGGCACCTCCATGGTCGAGGGCCGGATCTCCGCGGGTGTCGTGGTCGGCGACGGCTCGGACATCGGCGGCGGTGCGTCCACCATGGGCACCCTGTCCGGCGGCGGCAACGTGCGCATCTCCATCGGCGAGCGCTGCCTGATCGGCGCCGAGGCGGGCGTCGGTATCGCGCTCGGCGACGAGTGCGTGGTCGAGGCCGGCCTGTACGTCACCGCGGGCACCCGGGTGACGATGCCCGACGGCCAGATCGTCAAGGCCCGTGACCTCAACGGCGCCTCCAACATCCTCTTCCGCCGCAACTCGGTCACCGGTGTCGTCGAGGCCCGCCCGAACAACGCGGTGTGGGGCGGTCTGAACGACATCCTGCACAGCCACAACTGACGCGCGGGACGCCTGCGACACGGACGAGCGGCGGCGGCCGCCCCCCGCACCGCCGCCCCCGGGCGGGCCGCACGGGGGCCGAACCGGTTGACAATCCGAGGGCGCTGGGCAGCCGGGTGAATTGG
>NZ_JBFAET010000431.1:0-2523 GCF_040642095.1 Streptomyces sp. NPDC020362 | reverse complement strand
GTGCGAACCACTCCGACTCGTCCCCGCTCTGCGGCACCGAACCGCTCACCGTTCACCCTCCCGTTCGCCGTGCGTTCGCGCCCGTGCGGGCGCCCGGAGAAAGGGCGCGGTGGAACTGCGTGAGCAGCAGTTCCACCGCGCTCAGGTCGTGCGAACCTCAAGGCGCAACAGAGGGATCAGCAGCACCAGCTGCCGTGCGACCCGCTCGGGCTGGAGCAGAAGCCGTAGAGGGAGTCGCTCGGGTCGGTCAGCGCGGCCTCCGCGGCTCTGCCGCCGACATAGAGGGGCCCGGCGGGGTTGAGCCGGCCGTAGGCGCTCTCGGCGCCCGACAGCCAGGCGTCGAGCACTGCGGTCGTGGGAACACTGGGCTGAGACATCAGGCGCCTCCGAAGGCGGGAATTTGGGGCGGATTGCCCAGCCCTGAGTATTGCGGCGTTCTGACGCCCGTCAGACGACTAATCTGGCCACAGTGAGATGCCCTGGTGCGGGGGGCCGCCCCCGACGGCTCAGCGACTCGACCGCTGCGCCGCCACGATCGCGTTCAGGGTCTGGTCCGCCCCCGCCAGCCGTTGCACACGCTCGGCGAATCCCGGGAACTGCGACGCGATCCTGGTGAGGAACTTCAACTCGGCCGGAGCCACGTTGATTTCGGCGACATCGCGCTCGATCGCCCGAATCACGCCCTTGACGACCCGCTCGGGCGACACCGTGCGGACACCGCCGGGTGTCGGCGACCCCGTCTTCGCGAACATCCCCAGATCGCGGACGAAGCCCGGCTGGACGATCGAGACGCCCACGCCCGTGCCGTGCAGGTCCTGGCGGAAGGCCAGCGAGAAACCGCGCAGCCCGAACTTCGTCGCGTTGTACATGGACGACGACTTGGTGGCCGCCATCCCCGACAGTGATCCGACGAAGCAGATGTGTCCGCGCCCCGCAGTCACCATGCCCGGAGCGAGCAACCGGGCCAGCATCGCGGGGGCACGCAGGTTCACCGCGAGCGCCCGGTCGATCTGGGCCGGCGTGTAGTCGAGCACGTCACCGCTGGAGGGCAGGGCCGCGTTGGCGATGAGGATGTCCGTGCCGGCCGCTTCCTGAGCGAGGCGCTGCACATCGTCGGGGTCGCCGAGATCGGCCAGGATCGTGCGCGCACCGTAGCGCTCGGCGAGGGGTTCCAGCGCCTCGCGCCGCCGCCCGGTGAGAATGAGATCCGCGCCGCGAGCGGATATCCCGGCAGCGATCGAGCCGCCGATGCCGCCCGTGACTCCAGTAAGCAGAACGGTTGCCCCAGCAATGTGCACAGCTACCCTCCAGTTCTGTTCGTTCGAACGAACAATAGGGAGGCGAAGGGGTCCTGTCCACCGGCGTGGGCGGCGAACGGAAGGCGTCGGTCGGGGGCGGGCGGAAGGTGCCGGTCTGGGGTGAGCGGAAGGTGCCGGTCGGGGGCGAGCGTGTCCGCCGCCTCCGGGCGGGCGGGGGTGGCGTGTCGCGGGGCCCACTGGTCGGCAGGCTCGGCCCTGGGTGTTTCTCGGGCGGCGGACCACCTTCTGGGCCGGTCCGCCCCATCGAACATTGTTGCCTTGACAAGAATTGTCGCGACAAGCATGATGGAGTCCGTGAGTACGACGAGTGGACTCCATGACCATCTCGGCTACTGGCTTCGTCGCCTGTCCGACGAGGTCCACAGCCGGTTCGAGGCCGAGCTCGGCAGGCACGACGTCACGGTCTCCCAGTGGGGCGTGATGATCAGCGTCTTCCACGGCCACGACACCACCAAGGCCGCGGCCGCGCACATGGACATCGACCCCGGGGCCGTCTCCCGTCTGGTCGACCGTCTCGCGGCCAAGGGGCTGATGGGCCGCGAGCCGGACCCCGCCTCACGGCGCACGGTGCGACTCGTCCTGACCCCTGAGGGCCGTGACCTCGTACCGGTCCTGGCCGAGATCGCCGACCGCAACGACGCCCACTACTTCGGCGCGCTCGACCCCGGTCAGCGTCGGCAGCTCGAGGAGTGGATCCGGCGTCTGGTGGGCGAACCCCGTCCCGCAGCACGGCACAACACCCCTTGAAAGGAGCACGCGATGAGCATCGCGACCTCCGTCACCAAGACCGTCGGCATCGAACGCCCCCACGCGCAGGTCTATGCCTTCCTCGCCGACCCGGCGAACTGGCCCCGGTGGGCCGTGGTCAACATCCGGTCCATCGAGCCCACCGACGACCCCGACTGGTGGCGCATGTCCACCCCGCTGGGCCCGGCCAAGCTGCGCCTGCGCCCCAACGCCGAGTTCGGCATCCTCGACCACGACTACGTGGACGACACCGCAGCCTGGCAGGTCCCGGCCCGTGTCGTCCCCAACGGTGACGGCGCCGAATTCATGATCACCTTCTATCGGCCGCCGACCCTGACCGAAGCCGACTTCAGGAAGCAGGCCGACCTGGTCGACACCGAACTGGCCACCCTGAAGAAGATCCTGGAGACCGGCCAGGCGTGAGCATGCCGCATCCGGGCGGCGGTACCCGTTGCCG
>NZ_JBFAET010000430.1:0-2540 GCF_040642095.1 Streptomyces sp. NPDC020362 | reverse complement strand
GTCCGGGACCTGGAGTTCCATCGCCACCAGCCGGGGCACGTCCTCGCGCTTGTCGAGGCGGCCCTTGACGAACACCACGGGCCGGAGATGGGCAACGCGGTGCGCATCGAGGGCACACCGCCCCGGTTCGCCCAGGAGGGGCAGAGCGTCTACCGCTGGGCCACCACCCGGCTGCCGCCGATCGCCCGGCGCGCCTGCGAGAAGGCCGGGATCGACCCCGCCGACCTCGCCGCCGTAGTCCTGCACCAGGCCAATCTGCGCATCATCGAGCCGCTCGCGGACAAGATCGGCGCCGTCAACGCGGTGATCGCCCGCGATGTGACCGACTCGGGCAACACCTCCGCGGCCAGCATCCCGCTCGCCCTGTCCAAGCTGATCGAACAGGGTGCGGTCAGCAGCGGCGACGCGGCCCTGCTGTTCGGCTTCGGCGGCAACCTGTCCTACGCCGGACAGGTCGTACGGTGCCCGTGAAGCCGCCCGCGGGTGGCGAGAGAGCACTGGGCGGCGTGACGCGCCGACTCCCGCTTCCTCCGGCTTTTGTGCACCGTAGACTGTAGACGAAAGACAACCCATAGTGGGCAGTCCACCGTGTGCCGCACACCGCCCGCCGTGTACGGCAGACAGCCCAGGAGGGGGACGCGATGCTGCCGACCGGACTGCCGCAGGGGGCCGTGCCCAGGCTGGAACGCCCCGGCCCGCTGCGCGACCGCGTCTACGAGGCGCTGCTGGAGCTGATCACCACCCGCGCCCTGCAGCCCGGACAGCACCTCGTCGAGAGCGAACTCGCCGGTCAGCTCGGCGTCTCCCGGCAGCCCGTGCGCGAGGCGCTGCAGCGGCTGAACGCCGAGGGCTGGGTCGACCTGCGGCCGGCGCAGGGCGCGTTCGTCCACGAGCCCACCGAGGAAGAGGCCGACCAGCTGCTGACGGTCCGCACGCTCCTGGAGGCGGAGGCGGCCCGGCTCGCCGCCCTGAACGCCGACGAGGCGGGCACCGGCGCGCTGGAGGAGCTGTGCGCCGAGGGTGAGAAGGCGGTCGCCGCCGAGGACGTGGACCGTGCCGTCGCTCTCGACGCGGCCTTCCACACCAAGGTGATGGAATTGGCGGGCAACACGGTCCTCGCCGGACTGGCCGCCCAGGTCGACCGCCGGGTGCGCTGGTACTACACGCCGGTGGACCGGCAGCGCGGGCGGCAGTCGTGGATCGAGCACCGCGGGCTGATCACCGCGATCGCGGCCCACGACGAGCAGCGCGCCACCCACCTGATGCGCGAGCACACCGAGCACACGCGAGCCTCGTACCACGAACGCAGCGCCTCGTGACCCTGCGGCTGCCGGTCCACGCAGGGGTGTTCCCCCTCGGCGACCGGCGAGCGGACCGTGGAGGGGGAACACCGGGAGAGCCGTGAGGAGTTGTGCGCAGCCGTGTCCGGCCGTCAGGAGGCCGGCCGGGCTCCGCGGCCGGCACCGCCTTCCCACGGGCCCGGCCCGGCTGCCGCAGCAGCAGGGCTGTCGCCGCCGCCACCATCGAGACCCCTCCGCCCGCACCGCACGGGCGAAGAAGGAGGCGCTGGAGGCGATCGGCGTCAGGGTGGGAAGCACCCCGAGCGAGACGGCGGAACCGGTGTTCGCACACCTGGCCCGGGCACAGTGATGTCACTCATAGTCCATCCCGGGTGACTGTCGGCCTCCATGAGCCTTCGGTACCTTCTCGCACTACGTCCGGCGCACCAGGGTGCGAGCCGCGCGCCGGACAGCCAGCCATCTCCAGCAGGCCCGTCTTTCCGACATCAGCCCTTTTCTCTCGACCGTGCACCGAGAGCGGAGCAATCGCATGGCACCCACCCTCACCGTCAAGACCGGAACGTCCTGGTCCGAGGCCTGGCGGCGCTGCCTCGCCGTCGCGCCCGAGGCCTTCCGGGACGATCGCGTCCTCAACCTCTGGAACACCGCCTGGCGGGCGGACGGCCGCGCACTGCCCGCCACCAGCCCACTCGACGGCGGCCCGGTCGCGGGTCCGCCCCGCCTGGACCGGGCCGTCGCACGCCAGGCCGTCCGGGCGTCGCTCGACCAGCACCGCGCCTGGCGGCACCTTCCGCTCGCCGAGCGCCGGGCGCGCGTCGCGGCCACCCTCGACGCGCTCACGGAACACCGCGACCTGCTCGCACTGCTCCTCGTCTGGGAGATCGGCAAGCCCTGGCGGCTCGCCCGGGCGGACGTCGACCGGGGCATCGACGGGGTCCGGTGGTACCTGGACGGCATCGAGCCGATGATGGCCGGCCGGACACCGCTGGACGGCCCGGTGTCCAACATCGCGAGCTGGAACTACCCCATGAGCGTGCTCGTCCACGCCATGCTGGTGCAGGCGCTCGCGGGCAACGCGGTCATCGCCAAGACCCCGACCGACGGCGGCGTCGCCTGCCTGACCCTGGCCTCGGCGCTCGCCGCCCGCGAGGGGCTCCCCGTCACCCTCGTCAGCGGCAGCGGGGGCGAGCTGTCCCAGGCGCTGGTGCGGGCGCCCGAGATCGGCTGCGTCTCCTTCGT
>NZ_JBFAET010000429.1:0-2546 GCF_040642095.1 Streptomyces sp. NPDC020362 | reverse complement strand
ACTCCGCGCCCTGGGCGAACTCCTGTCCCATGAAGAGGAGTTGCTTGCCGGGGTGGGCCCACATGAAGCCGAGGTAGGCACGGTGGTTCGCCCGCCGTTGCCACCAGTCGCCCGGCATCTTCGAGACGAGGGCCTGCTTGCCGTGGACGACCTCGTCGTGGGAGATGGGCAGGACGTAGTTCTCGCTGTAGGCGTACACCATCGAGAAGGTCATCTCGTGGTGGTGGTACTTGCGGTGGACCGGTTCGTGCTGGACGTACTCCAGCGAGTCGTGCATCCAGCCCATGTTCCACTTCAGCCCGAAGCCCAGCCCGCCGCTGTCCGTCGGCCGGGTCACCCCGTCCCAGGCGGTGGACTCCTCGGCGATCGTCACCACGCCCGGGCAGCGCCGGTAGACGGTGGCGTTCATCTCCTGCAGGAAGGCCACCGCGTCCAGATCCTCCCGCCCGCCGAAGACGTTCGGCGTCCACTGACCGGAGTCGCGCGAGTAGTCGAGGTAGAGCATGGAGGCGACGGCGTCCACGCGCAGGCCGTCGATGTGGAACTCCTCGCACCAGTACACGGCGTTGGCGACGAGGAAGTTGCGCACCTCGATGCGCCCGAAGTCGAACTCGTACGTACCCCAGTCCGGATGCTCGGCCCGCCGGTCGTCCCCGGGCTCGTACAGCGGATCCCCGTCGAAGCGGCCCAGCGCCCAGTCGTCCTTCGGGAAGTGGGCCGGCACCCAGTCCATGATCACGCCGATGCCGGCCCGGTGCAGCGCGTCCACCAGGTACCTGAAGTCGTCCGGAGAGCCGAGGCGGGGCGTGGGCGCGTAGTAGGAGGTGACCTGGTAGCCCCAGGAACCGCTGAAGGGATGCCCGGCGACCGGCATCAGCTCCACATGCGTGAAGCCCATCTCCTTGACGTACGCCGGAAGTTCGTCGGCCAGCTGCCGGTAGCCCAGGCCGGGACGCCAGGAGGGCAGATGGACCTCGTACACCGAGAACGGCGCCTCGTGCACGGGTGTGTCGCCGCGGTGGGCCATCCACTCCGCGTCGCCCCACTCGTAGTGCGCGGCCGTGACGACGGACGCGGTCGCGGGCGGGACCTCCGTGCGGCGGGCCATCGGGTCCGCCTTCAGGAACCGGCCGCCGTGGCGGGAGGTGACCTCGAACTTGTACCGGGCGCCCTCGCCGACACCGGGCAGGAACAGCTCCCAGACACCGGACGCGCCGAGCGACCGCATCGGGTACTGGGTGCCGTCCCAGTACGTGAAGTCACCGGCGACGCGTACCCCTTGGGCGTTCGGCGCCCACACGGCGAAGCGGGTGCCGGTCACCCCCTGGTGGGTCATCGGCTCGGCGCCGAGCGCCCGCCACAGCTGCTCGTGCCGGCCCTCGCGGATCAGATGGAGGTCCAGTTCGCCGAGGGCGGGAAGGAAACGGTACGGATCCTCGACCTCCTGCTCGGCGTCGTCGTAGGTCACCAGCAGCGTGTACGACGGGATCTGCGGGTACGGCAGCACGGCGGCGAAGAGCCCGCCGCCCTCCGAGACCAGGGCGTTGCGCCTGCCGTCCACCACGACGCAGACGGCGCGGGCGTTCGGGCGCAACGCCCGGAACAGGGTGCCGCCGGCTACCGGGTGGGCGCCCAGCAGGGCGTGCGGATCGTGGTGGGCGCCGCCCAGCAGGCGGTCGCGGTCGCCCGGGCCGAGCGGGACGGCCGTGAGCGGAACGGGTCCCGCGGACTCGGGGCGTGCGGTGTCGCGCAGTGCCATGACCTCAGCCTCCCCACACGGCGAGCCGCTTGATCGCCGCCATCGGCACCGGCAGCCAGTCCGGACGGTGTCTCGCCTCGTACAGCACCTCGTACACCGCCCTGTCCGTCTCGTGCGCGCGCAGCAGCGCGTGCTTCTTGCGCGGGTCCCACCCGGCGCGGGCCGCGTAGCCCGCGCAGAACGCCTCCCGGCACCGGCGGGCCCACTCCGGCCGCCAGGGGCGGCGCTGCCGGGCCGCGTAGTCGAAGGAGCGCAGCATCCCGGCCACGTCCCGCACCGGGGACTGCGGGGCCCGCCGCTCGGTGAGCGGGCGGGACGGCTCGCCCTCGAAGTCGATGACGAACCAGTCGCGCCCGGCCTGCAGCACCTGACCGAGATGCAGGTCGCCGTGGATGCGCTGGGCGGGCGGACCGGTGTCGCAGGTCTCCAGGGCACCGAACGCGGCCCGCAGGCCGGGGACGAACGGCCGCAGCGCGGGCACGGCGTGCGTGGCGGCGTCGAGCCGTGCGCACATCGCCTCGGCCGTACGCCCGTTCTCGCCCGGCCCGGCCGGCGGGAACGCCATGGCCAGCGCCAGGTGCACCTCGGCCATGGCCCGGCCCAGTTCCCGGGCCTCGGAGGTGAAGTCGTCGCCCGCGGCGAGCGCCCGCAGCGCCAGCGTCCAGCCGTCGGCGGCGTCCGGCAGGAACGGCTGCAGGACACCCAGCGTGGCCGGGCGCGGGGCGCTCGTGGGGAACCAGGCGACCGGTGCCGGCCCCCGGGCGCACCCGTGTGCGGCCAGCGCGCC
>NZ_JBFAET010000428.1:0-2556 GCF_040642095.1 Streptomyces sp. NPDC020362 | reverse complement strand
GGGGGGTGGGGTCGGGGGCGCCCCCCCCCCGGCGCGCGGGGGGGGGGCGGCCGCGGGGGCCGGGGCGGCGCGCCGCCGCCCCGCCCCCCCCCCCCCCCCCGCCCACCCCACCGCCTCGATCCGTGCCGCGTCCGCCGGCCGCGTCTCGTCGAAGACGGGCTCGCCGCCCGCCTCGATGCGCGAGGCGTCCACGTAGGCGCCGCGGCCGGTGTACAGCCGGTCCGTGGTGTACCGCCAGCGCACGGCGAGCTGCCGGGCCGTCGGCAGCCCGGCCGTCAGATGGTGCCAGACGCGGCCGGACCAGCCGGTCGCCGAACCTGCGGGATGCTGCTGCGGCTCCTCGCCGCGGCGCTCGGTGGTGAACGGCACGGGCTGCCAGGTGGTGCCGTCGTCCGTGGTGGCCTCGAGGACGAGGACGTCCGAAGCCGGTTCGATGTCCCACCACAGCGCGCAGCGCAGCCGTGCGTCACCGGGTGAGGTGTCGACCGCGGGCAGGGTGAGGGTCGCGCTGGTGGCGTCGGCCGTTCCGGAGAACCAGGCGGTACGGCCTCGGGCCGGGCGCACCGGAACGGCGCGGGCCAGATGGGTGCCCGCGGCGACCCGGGGCGCGGACCCGGACCGCCAGGTACGCACCGGATGAACGGAGTTGCCCAGCACGACGAGGAAGGAGTCGGTCGTCGGGTCCAGTACGAGCGAGGTGCCGGTGAAGCCGGTGTGGCCCGCCGTGCGCGGGGTGGCCATCGCGCCCATGTACCAGTGCTGGTAGAGCTCGAAGCCGAGCCCGTGGTCGTGGCCGGGAAAGGCGGTGTTGAAGTTGGTGAACATCAGGTCCACCGACTCCGGCCGCAGGATGCGCGCGGGGCCGTAGACGCCGCCGTTGAGCAGCGTGCGGCCGAGGACCGCGAGGTCCCAGGCACACGAGAACACCCCCGCGTGGCCCGCGACCCCGCCAAGGCTGAAGGCGTTCTCGTCGTGCACCTCGCCCCACACGAGGCCGCGGTCCAGCCCCGACCAGGGCGGGCGGGCGTCCTCCGTGGCGGCGATCTGCGGCTTCCAGGACGCGGGCGGGTTGTAGCGGGTGCGGGTGAGGCCGAGCGGGGCCGTGATCCCCTCGCGCAGAAGGTCGTCGAGGGAGCGGCCGGTGATCTTCTCCAGGACCAGCTGGAGGGAGATCAGGTTGAGGTCCGAGTAGAGGTAGGCCGTACCGGGCGGGTTGAGCGGCGCCTCGTTCCAGATGAGACGGAGCTTCGCCTCGTGCGTCGGTGCGGTGTAGAGGGGGATCCAGTCACGGAATCCCGAGGTGTGGGTGAGGAGCTGACGGACCGTGATCCGCTCCTTGCCGGCCCGGCCGAAGTCCGGGAGGTACGAGGCGACGGCCGCCTCCAGCTCCAGCGTGCCGCGCTCCGTCTGCTGCACGGCGAGCAGTGAGGTGAAGAGCTTGGAGACCGAGGCGAGGTCGAAGACGGTGTCCTCGGCCATCGGGATCTGCCGGCCGGGCGGGAACTCGATGCCGGTGTCGGTCTTCTCGTCGTATCCCGCATAGCGCACCGCCATGCCGATCGGCCGGTGCAGTGCGACGGTGCCGCCGCGTCCGGCGAGCAGGACGGCCCCCGCGTACCAGGGATGCCCGGGGGACGGGCCGAGGAACGCCTCGGCGTCGCTGACGAGCCGGCGCAGGTGGGTTGCCAGGAGTCCGGCGCGTTCGGGCGAGCCGTGGCGCAGGGTGGGACGGTGCTCGCCGGACGCGGTGGCGGCTTCGGCCGGCCCCACGGGCAAGGGGGCGAGGGCCAGGGCGCCGCCCAGGGTCAGGGCGCCCAGCTGACGGCGGGTGAGTCGTGGAGCCACCTCATCGGTCATCGTGAAACTGTCCTGTCGGCCGCGGCACCTGTCAATGAGGCGTGCGGGCCGTACGGGGCGAACATGGGTCTGACGGAGCATGGATCTGACGGAGCATCAGAAAAGGTCTTCCGTCGTCCGGGTGACTGCGGCATCCTGCGCCCATGCAGACGGAGCTGAGCAGGAAATTGGGAGTCGAGCACGCCGTCTTCGGCTTCACGCCGTTCCCCGCCGTCGCCGCGGCCATCAGCCGGGCCGGCGGCTTCGGCGTGCTCGGCGCGGTCCGCTACACCGCCCCCGACGACCTCAAGCGGGACCTCGACTGGATCGAGGCGCACGTCGGCGGCCACCCCTACGGGCTGGACGTGGTGATGCCCGCGAAGAAGGTGGAGGGCGTCTCCGAGGCGGATGTCGAGGCGATGATCCCCGAGGGGCACCGGCGGTTCGTGCGCGACACCCTCGCCAAGCACGGGGTGCCGGAACTGGCCGAGGGCGAGGCCTCCGGGTGGCGCATCACGGGGTGGATGGAACAGGTCGCCCGCACCCAGCTCGACGTCGCCTTCGACTACCCGATCCGGCTGGTCGCGGGCGCCCTCGGTTCCCCGCCCGCCGACGTCGTCGCCCGCGCCCACGACCGAGAGGTCCTGGTCGCCGCGCTCGCGGGCAGCGCCCGGCACGCCCGCAAGCACCGGGAGGCGGGCATCGACATCGTCGTGGCGC
>NZ_JBFAET010000427.1:0-2557 GCF_040642095.1 Streptomyces sp. NPDC020362 | reverse complement strand
CGCCCGGCCTCAACCGCACCCCCTCCAGCCCCGAACGCCCGCTTTCCAGCCGACCGAGTCGGGTGGGCGGGTGGGCAGATCGGCACGTACCGTCGAATGCATGACCCATATCGACGCGGGCGCCGAGCTGGACCCCGTGCATCCGGTCGCGCTGCCGGGCACGCCCTCGGCCGGTCTGAGCGGCGCCCAGGTCGCGGAGCGCATCGCGCGTGGGCAGGTCAACGACGTGCCGGTGCGCAGCAGCCGCTCCCTGGGCGAGATCGTCCGCGCGAACGTCTTCACCCGGTTCAACGCGATCATCGGCGTCCTGTGGCTGATCATGCTGTTCGTCGCGCCGATCCAGGACAGCCTCTTCGGCTTCGTGATCCTCGCCAACACCGGCATCGGCATCGTGCAGGAGTGGCGCGCGAAGCAGACCCTCGACTCGCTCGCCGTGATCGGCGAGTCCCGGCCGACCGTCCGCCGTGACGGCAACGCGACCGAGGTGGCCACGAACGAGATCGTCCTGGACGACCTCATAGAGATAGGCCCCGGCGACAAGATCGCCGTGGACGGGGTGTGCGCGGAGGCCGACGGCCTGGAGATCGACGAGTCGCTGCTCACCGGCGAGGCCGACCCCGTCGTCAAGCACCCCGGCGACCCGGTGATGTCCGGCAGCTTCGTGGTCGCGGGCGGCGGTGCGTTCCAGGCGACCAAGGTGGGCCGTGAGGCGTACGCCGCCCAGCTCGCCGAGGAGGCCTCCCGCTTCACGCTCGTCCACTCCGAGCTGCGCAGTGGCATCTCCACGATCCTCAAGTACGTGACGTGGATGATGGTCCCGGCCGCGATCGGCCTGGTCGTCACCCAGCTCGTCGTCAAGAACAACGACCTGAAGGACGCGGTCGCCCGCACGGTCGGCGGCATCGTGCCGATGGTCCCCGAGGGGCTGGTGCTCCTCACCTCCGTCGCCTTCGCGATCGGCGTCATCCGGCTGGGCCGCCAGCAGTGCCTGGTGCAGGAGCTGCCGGCCATCGAGGGACTCGCCCGCGTCGACACCGTCTGTCTGGACAAGACCGGCACGCTGACCGAGGGCGGCATGGACGTCACCGACCTCAGGATGCTGGACGGGGCCGACGACACGTACGTGCGCAAGGTGCTCGGCTCCCTCGGTGAGTCCGATCCGCGGCCCAACGCCTCCCTCCAGGCGATCATCGACTCCTACCCGGACAGCGAGGAGTGGCGCTGCATCGAGTCGCTGCCGTTCTCCTCCGCCCGCAAGTACAGCGGCGCCGCCTTCAGCGAGGGCGACGGCGAGGCCAGCACCTGGCTGCTGGGCGCCCCCGACGTGCTCCTCGGCGCCGACGATCCGGCACTGGCCGAAACCGAGCGCCTCAACGAACAGGGGCTGCGGGTTCTGCTCCTCGCGCGCGCCACCCGCGACCTGGACGACCCCGAACCGGCCCGCGGCGCCCGCCCCACCGCGCTGGTGGTGCTGGAGCAGCGGCTGCGGCCCGACGCCGCCGACACCCTGCGCTACTTCACCGAGCAGAAAGTGCGCGCCAAGGTCATTTCCGGCGACAACGCGGTGTCCGTGGGCGCGGTCGCCGCCAAGCTGGGCCTGTCCGGTACGACGGTGGACGCACGCCGGCTGCCCGCCGACCGGCAGGGCATGGCGGACGCGCTGGACGAGGGGACCGTGTTCGGGCGGGTCACCCCGCAGCAGAAACGGGACATGGTCGGCGCGCTGCAGTCCAGCGGGCACACGGTCGCGATGACCGGCGACGGCGTGAACGACGTCCTCGCCCTCAAGGACGCCGACATCGGTGTCTCGATGGGCTCGGGCTCGGAGGCGACCCGTGCGGTCGCGCAGATCGTCCTGCTGAACAACAGCTTCGCCACGCTGCCCTCGGTGGTCGCCGAGGGCCGCCGGGTCATCGGCAACATCACGCGGGTGGCCACGCTGTTCCTGGTCAAGACGGTCTACTCGGTGCTGCTGGCGCTCCTGGTGGTGTGCTGGCAGGTCGAATACCCGTTCCTGCCACGCCACTTGACCCTGCTGTCCACCCTGACGATCGGTGTCCCGGCCTTCTTCCTGGCCCTGGCGCCCAACAGGGAGCGGGCCCGGCCGCACTTCGTGCGCACGGTGATGCGCTACGCGATCCCGGGCGGGGTGGTGGCCGGAGTGGCGACCTTCGTGACGTATCTGGTCGCCCGGCACTACTACACGGGGCCGGGCTCCCTGGACGCGGAGACCAGTGCGGCGACCCTGACCCTGTTCCTGATCTCCATGTGGGTCCTGGCGATCATCGCCCGCCCCTACACCTGGTGGCGCGTCCTGCTGGTGGCCTCGATGGGCGTGGCGTTCGTGTTCGTTCTCGCCGTACCGGCCCTGCAGAGCTTCTTCGCGCTGAAGCTGGTGGGCATGGCGATGCCGTGGACGGCGGTCGCCGTCGCGGTGGTGGCGGCGGTCGCCCTGGAGTTCCTCTGGAGATGGGTCGATCGCCGCTTCCCGGTGTGAGGACATGAGGAAGGGCGGAGGACCGACCGCGCGGTCCGCACAGCAGACGGCCGCGCCACC
>NZ_JBFAET010000426.1:0-2586 GCF_040642095.1 Streptomyces sp. NPDC020362 | reverse complement strand
GGCAAGGGCATGTCCATCAGCGACGCCGCGGAGATCACCGCCAAACTCCGCAAGGACGTTCGCGTCAAGGCGTAGCGCCTCTCGCACTCGGACAGCGCCGCCGTACCGGACACCATCGCGCTGACGATCACCAACAACTCGGGCCGTTCCGACCCGGTGTACGTCTACGACCTCGGCACCCAGCTGTCCACGAGCCGGCAGGGCTGGGCCGATGCGAACGGCGCCTTCCACGCCTGGCCGGCGGGCGGCAATCCGCCGACTCCCGCACCGGACGCGGCGATCGCCGGCCCGGCGACCGGGCGGTCGGCGACGATCCGGATCCCGAAGTTCTCCGGCCGGATCTACTTCTCCTACGGCCAGAAGCTCGACTTCAGGCTGACCACCGGCGGGCTCGTGCAGCCCGCCGTGCAGAATCCGTCCGACCCCAACCGGAACATCCTGTTCAACTGGTCGGAGTACACGCTGAACGACTCCGGGCTGTGGCTCAACAGCACCCAGGTGGACATGTTCTCGGCGCCGTACGCCGTCGGCGTGCAGCGCTCCGACGGCAGCGTGAGCAGCACGGGGCACCTCAAGTCCGGCGGCTACACCGGTTTCTTCGACGCCCTGCGCGCGCAGCCGGGCGGCTGGGGCCGTCTGATCCAGACGCGCTCCGACGGCACCGTGCTGCGTGCCCTGTCCCCGCTGTACGGCGTGGAGACCGGGGCCCTGCCTGCGAACGTGATGGACGACTACATCAACCGGGTCTGGCAGAAGTACGCGACGGCGACCCTGACCGTCACGCCGTTCACCGACCAGCCGAACACCAAGTACTACGGCCGGGTCGCGGGGAACGTCATGAACTTCACCAATTCCTCCGGCGCGGTCGTCACCAGCTTCCAGAAGCCCGACGCGGACAGCGTCTTCGGCTGCCACAAGCTGCTGGACGCCCCGAACGACCAGGTGCGCGGGCCCATCTCGCGCACGCTGTGCGCCGGTTTCAACCGCTCGACGCTGCTCGTCAACCCCAACCAGCCGGACGCCTCGTCGGCGAGCTTCTACCAGGACGCGGTGACCAACCAGTACGCGCGCGGCGTCCACGCGCGGATGGCCGACGGCAAGGCGTACGCGTTCGCCTTCGACGACGTCGGCAACCAGGAGTCCCTGGTCCACGACGGCAGTCCGCAGCAGGCGTATGTGACGCTGGATCCGCTGCGCTGACATGCCACGGTCCCGCACCCCTCGGGTGCGGGGCCGCAGCGGATGCCTCAGCCGGTCGTGAGGGCGGTGTCGTCCACGACGAAGCTGGTCTGGAGCGAGGAGTCCTCGACTCCGTTGAACTTCAGCGTGACCGTCGAGCCCGCCAGCGAGGACAGGTCGAAGGACTTCTGGCTGTAGCCGGAGGCCTTGTTGAGGTTCGAGTACGTCGCCAGGGTCTTCGAACCGGCGGTCACCGTCAGCTTGTCGTACTGGGTGCTGCCGGTGGTCTCGTCGGAGTCGATGTGCAGGTAGAAGGTCAGGGTCGCCTTGCAGCCCGCGGGGATCGTCACCGACTGGGACAGGGTGTCGGTGTGCGTCCTGCCGTAGCCGTCCAGCCAGGCCTTGTAGGAGCCGCCGTGGGCCGCCTCACCGCTGTCGGTGGTGATGACCCCGCTCGTCGCCGTCCATCCGGTGCCGCCCGACTCGAAGCCGGGGTTGGCCAGCAGCTGGGTCGACGTGCAGCCGCCTCCGGTGGGGTTGACGGTCCAGCCGAAGGTCGCGGTGCCGGTCGCCCCGGTGGAGTCGGTCACCGTGACGGTGGCGTTCGAGGTCCCCGCGGTGGTGGGTGTGCCGGAGATCAGGCCGGTCGAGCTGTTGATCGACAGGCCGGCCGGCAGACCGGAGGCGCTGTAGCTGAGAGCACCGCTGTTGGTGCTGCTCGCCTGGATCTGCAGACTGACGGGCGTGCCGACGCTGGCGCTCTGGCTGCCCGGGTTGGTGACGGTCACTCCGCTGCTGGGCGGGGTGATGTGGCTGCCGACGTTGATGCCGGCGAAGGCGTTGCCCACCCCGGCGTACTGGGTGGAGTTGGTGCCGTAGAGCGCGGCGGCCGCGTTGAGGGCGGCGGTGCGGGCGGCGGCGTAGTCGGTGCTCGACGTCATGTACGACGTCAGCGCCTTGTACCAGATCTGCAGGGCGGCGGCCCGGCCGATGCCGGTCACGGCGACGCCGTCCGAGGTCGGGCTGTTGTACGTGACACCGTTGATGACCTTGGTGCCGCTGCCCTCGGAGAGCAGGTAGAACATGTGGTTCGCGGGCCCCGAGGAGTAGTGCACGTCGAGGCCGCCGACACCGGAGTACCAGCTGTCGGCTGAGCCGCCGTCCTTGCTGGGCTTGTCCATGTAGCGCAGCGGGGTGCCGTCGCCGTTGATGTTGATCTTCTCGCCGATGAGGTAGTCGCCGACGTCCGTGCTGTTGTTGGCGTAGAACTCCACGCCGGTGCCGAAGATGTCGCTGGTGGCCTCGTTCAGGCCGCCGGACTCACCCGTGTACTCCAGGCCCGCGGTGTTGGAGGTGACGCCGTGGCTCATCTCGTGGCCCGCGACGTCCAGCGAGGTCAGCGGGTCG
>NZ_JBFAET010000425.1:0-2588 GCF_040642095.1 Streptomyces sp. NPDC020362 | reverse complement strand
CCGCCGTGCCGCCGTGCCGCCGTGCCGCCGTGCCGCCGTGCCGCCGTGCCGCCGTGCCGCCGTGCCGCCGTGCCGCCGTGCCGCCGTGCCGCCGTCAGCGGTCCGTGTCGGACGACGCGTCCCGGTCGGCGGCGGCTGCTGCCGACTCGGCCGCGTTCACCTTCTTCTCCATCTGTGCGTATCCCGAGGGGGTGCCGGCCGGAGCCGTGGAGGAGGACGCGGCGGCGGGGGTGGCCTTCGGGGAAGCGCCGTCGTGCCGGGCGCAGCCCGCGGTGAGAGCCACGAGCAGTGCCAGCGCCGCAGCAGTGAGGGCCGGCAGCCGCCCCGGGGCCCGCATCAGTTCGCCGCCTTGCCGCCGTCGTGGTCCTGGCACCACGTCTTGACGGCGGTCAGGTCCTTCTGCCGCTCCTGCAGGTTGGTGCGCAGCGACTTGCGGAAGTCCAGCCGGTTCTGGAGGAAGGTGGCGATCTCGGTGTGCCCGGCCTTCTTCGCGTTGTCGACGCGCTTCTGCAGCCGGGCCACGGAGCCGCGCCGGTCGGTTCCGGCGTCGAGCCGCTTCAGGGCGCGCGCGATGTGCCGGTCGATCTTCGGCACCCGCTTGCAGAGCGCATGCGCCCCGTCGCCGGCCGGCTTCGCGGGTGTGCTGTCGGCCGCGTCCGCCGCCCCCGTCGTACCCGCCAGCACGGCCGTCACGGCGAGCCCCGCGAGCAGCGTGCGCGTCCCTCGTCGTACGTACATCTGCCTCTCCGTTCACTTGCCGGACGTCCACGTCGTCCGTCCGTCGCGACGGAGGTTAGGGACTGTCTTTGGGGAAATCCTGTGACCGGTTTGCCCGGGCTGTGTCGATCAGCCAGTCCCGTCGGCCGGGCAGCCCGCCACCTCCCGGGGGCAGCCGCACCTCGAAGCGCGCTCCCACGCCGCCCGGCGGCTCCGCCACGGTGACGCTTCCCCGATGCAGCGCCGCCTGCTGGGCGACGAGGGTGAGGCCGAGTCCGGAGCCCGCGCTGCCCGGGCCCCGCTGGAACCGCTCGAAGATGCGGCCCCCGACCTCGGGCGGCACACCGGCCCCGCGGTCCTCCACCGCGATCAGGACCTGGTCCGCGGTGCCGGTCACGCTCACCCGCACCCACGCCCGGCCCCGGGAGTCGCGGCCGTGGGCCAGGGCGTTGCCGAGCAGGTTGTCCAGCAGCAGCCTCAGGCCCGGCTCCCAGCCGTGCACGGTGAGACCGGGCACCGAATCGAGAGCGATGTCGGCGTCCGGAGCGCGGCGGCGGGCCTCGGCGACGGCCGCGTCGGCCGCGTCGGACAGATCGACGTCCCCGAACGCCTCCGCCTCCACCAGATCCCCGCGACCCATCTCGCGCAGCATCACCAGCAGGCCCAGCAGCCGGGCGTGTTCGTGCCGCAGGTCGGCGAGGACCTCGGTGCGGTCGGGCCCGGGCAGGTCGGGGTGTTCGGCGAGGATGTCCAGGTTGGTGCCCATGCTCATCAGCGGGGTGCGCAACTCGTGCGCGGCCGCGGAGGAGAAGGACCGGGCGGTGTCCAGGGCCTCGGCGGTGCGCGCGGCCTGTTCGTCGTAGCGGGCGAGGACGGTGCGCAGGGTGGCCGCCAGGTCGTCGACCTCTCTCACCCCGGTCCGCCGCTGGTCGAGCCGGGCGCTGCTGGTGCGCGGATCCAGGCCCGCGGTGCGCCGGGTCAGCCGCCGCAGGGGTGCGCTCGCGCCGCCGGCCAGGCCCCAGGCGAGCAGGCCGGACAGCGGTGCGGCGAGCAGTGCGGTGAGCAGCACCCGGCGCCGGACGAGCCGGAGTTGCGTGCGGTCGGCGGTGTCGGGCGCGAAGACCCACAGGGTGCCGGAGACGGTGGAGCCCCGGACCGGCCGGGCCAGGGCACGCCAGCTGCGGGCGCGGTCGTGGACGGTGACCGGTCCGGTGGTGCCGGCGGGCAGCTTGACCGCGGGGCCGGGCTGGGGTCCGCCGCTGAAGACCGTGTCCGGTCCGACGACCCGTACGCCGACGTCGAGGGCGGCGCTGAACAGCTGCCGTTCCCGGGTGTCCGCGACCTTGGGGCGGCCCTTCTGCGACGCTCGCAGCAGCGCCCGGGCGTCCGGTGCGACGGCCACCGCGCGCTGCCGCAGGTGCTGGTCCTCGGCGCGGTGCAGATCGCGGGCGACCAGCTGCAGCAGCAGCCAGCCGGACGCGAGGACGAGCAGCGGGACGGTGCAGCCGACGGCGAGCCCGATACGGGTGGAGAGTCTCACGGAGTGCCCCGCGTATCCCTGAGCACGAAGCCGACTCCGCGCACCGTGTGGATCAGCCGGCCCTGCCCCTGAGCCTCCAGCTTGCGCCGCAGATAGCTGACGAAGGTGTCGACGGCGTCGGTGCGTACGTCGAAGTCGTAGCCCCACACCCGCTCCAGCAACTGGTCGCGGGTGAGGACCAGCCCGGCGTTGCGGGCCAGCACCTCCAGCAGCTCGAACTCCCGGCGGGTCAGCTCCAGCGCACAGCCGTCCTGCTCGGCCGTCCGGGCGGCCGGATCGATCACCAGGCCGGCCACCCGCAGCACCTCCCGGCCGCCCGGCGGACTCTCCC
>NZ_JBFAET010000424.1:0-2605 GCF_040642095.1 Streptomyces sp. NPDC020362 | reverse complement strand
GCCGGACACCCCACGACTCCAACAACCGGAACAGCGCCACCTCAACAGCGAACAACGCCGGCTGCGTCGAACCCGTCTGGTTCAACCCCTCCGAGCCAACATCGACCGGCGCATCCAAAAGCCCACACACCTCGTCGTAGGCCGCGGCGAACACCGGGAACGCCCCGTACAACTCCCGTCCCATGCCGATCCGCTGCGACCCCTGACCCGAGAACAAGAACCCCACCTTGTCGCCGAGGCGGGCCGTGTTCTGGACGACGGCCGCGGACGGGGTGCCGGACGCCAGTGCCCGTACGCCTTCGGTGAGTTCCTCCAGGCTCTCGCCGACGACGGCCGCCCGGCGGTCCCAGGCGGTGCGCGTCGTGGCGAGGGAGAAGCCGATGTCGGCCGGCGAGCGGCCGGGGCCGATCCCGCCGCCCTCCAGGAAGGAGAGCAGGCGCTCCGCCTGGGCGCGCAGCGCGGCGTCGCTCTTCGCCGAGAGCACCCACGGCAGCGCGCCGGCGGCCGAGAGCCCGGCCGGCTCGGCGGCGGGCTCCTCGTCGAGGGCCGGGGCCTGCTCGATGATCGTGTGTGCGTTGGTGCCGCTGACGCCGAAGGAGGAGACGGCGGCGCGGCGGGGGTGGTCCGACTCGGGCCACTGGACGGCCTCGGTCAGCAGCTTGACGCCGCCCGCCGACCAGTCGGCCTGAGCGGTCGGCGCGTCCACGTGCAGGGTCTGCGGCAGGACGCCGTTGCGGATGGCCATCACCATCTTGATCACACCGGCGACGCCGGAAGCCGCCTGTGTGTGACCAATGTTGGACTTGATGGATCCCAGCCACAGCGGCCGGTCCCCCGGGTGCTCCCGGCCGTACGTGGCGAGCAGCGCCTCCGCCTCGATCGGGTCGCCGAGGGTGGTGGCCGTACCGTGCGCCTCGACCGCGTCGACCTGGGAAGCGGTCAGGCGTGCGTTCTCCAGCGCCTGCCGGATCACCCGCTCCTGCGAGGGCCCGTTCGGGGCCGTCAGACCGTTCGACGCACCGTCCTGGTTGACGGCGCTGCCGCGGATGACGGCGAGCACGTCGTGGCCGAGCCGGCGGGCGTCGGACAACCGCTCCAGCAGGAGCACGCCAACGCCTTCGGACATGCCCGTGCCGTCGGCTGTCGAGGAGAACGCGCGGCACCGGCCGTCGGGCGACAGGCCACGCTGCGCACTGAACGCGATGAAGGTGTTCGGCGTGGCCATCACGGTCACGCCGCCGGCCAGGGCGAGCGAGCACTCGCCGCGGCGCAGCGCCTGCGCGGCCAGGTGGAGCGCCACCAGCGAGGACGAGCAGGCCGTGTCGACGGTGACCGCCGGGCCTTCGAGGCCCAGGGCGTAGGAGATGCGGCCGGACACCACGGCGGCGGTGTTCGCGGTGACGAGGTGGGCCTCGATGTCGCTGTCGCCCGGCCGCTGGAGGTAGGCGTGGTCCTGGCCGTTGGTGCCGACGAACACGCCGGTCCGGGTGCCGCGTGCGGTGGCGGGGTCGATGCCCGCGCGTTCGAAGGCCTCCCAGGAGGTCTGCAGGAGCTGCCGCTGTTGCGGGTCCATGACCAGGGCCTCGCGGGGGGAGATCCCGAAGAACGCGGGATCGAACTCGCCGGCGTCGTAGAGGAAGCCGCCCTCGCGCACGTACGTGCGGCCCGTCCGCCCGGGCTCGGGGTCGTAGATCGTGTCCAGGTCCCAGCCGCGGTCGGTGGGGAACCCGGACACGCCGTCGCCGCCCGAGGCGACCAGCTGCCACAGGTCCTCGGGCGAGCCGACCCCGCCCGGGTAGCGGCAGGCCATCCCGACGATGGCGACGGGCTCGGTGTCCTTGGCCTCCAGCTCACCCAGCTGCCTGCGGGTCTGGCGCAGGTCCACCGTCACGCGCTTGAGGTAGTCCCTGAGCTTGTCGTCGTTCGACATGTTTTACGTCCTCGGTAGCAGTGCGTGAGAAGAGTCAGACCGACCCGAGCTCTTGGTCGATGAGGTCGAACATCTCGTCGTCGGTGGCGGCGTCGATCCGGTCGAAGTCGCGGTCGGTGCCGGGGCCTGCGTCGGCGGCGTTCGCCGCGGCGTCCTGATGGGTGTCGGTCCACTTCCAGAGCAGCGCCTTGAGCCGGGCGGTGACCTTGTCCCGTACCGCGTCCTCGGGAGCGAGTGCGGCGAGCTGCGCCTCCAGCCGGTCCAGTTCGCCGAGCACGGGCGGGGCCTCGGCGGTGAGGTCGAGCACCAGGTCCTTGTGCAGGAGCCGGGCGATCGCGACGGAGTTGGGGTGGTCGAAGACGAGGGTGGGCTTGAGCCGGAGCCCGGTCGCGGCCTTGAGCCGGTTGCGGAGCTCCACGGCGGTCAAGGAGTCGAAGCCGATGTCCCGGAAGGCCGTGGTGGGCTCGATGCGGGCAGCGGTGGCGTGGCCGAGGGCGGCTGCCGCCTGATTGCGCACCAGATTCAGCAGGACCTTCTCCTGGTCGGCCTCAGGCATCCCGGCGAGGCGGCGGGCCAGGGCGGGGGTACCTGCGACGCCGCCAGGGATGGGGTGGCGCCGACCACGAGGCGTGACAGCAGGGGCTGTGAGGCGCCCTGGACGGCACTGACGGCCTG
>NZ_JBFAET010000423.1:0-2628 GCF_040642095.1 Streptomyces sp. NPDC020362 | reverse complement strand
GCGCCCCCGTAGGTGAGGCTCATCCGGGTGAAGTGCTGGACGTCCGGATGCTTCTTCCACGACTGCGGACGGTCCAGGCGCACGGTCACCGGGTACAGGCGGAAGGTGCCCGCCGCGCAGTACGGCTTGCAGTCGTTGACCGCGTTCACGCCCACGGCGGTGGCCGCGTCCGGGCTCCATTGCGTCCAGTGGAGCTCGACCAGGCGGCTGTTGCCGTCACCGCAGGCCAGGATGAAGTCGGTTGGGCGGACGTTGCGGTTCGAGAAGCAGTCGACCAGCACGGGCTGCCGGGTATCGGTCTTCCGGCCCGCGGCAGCCGGAGGGCTCGCCGTGGCTGTGGTCATGGATGCGGTGAGCAGGGCTCCCGCTGCCAGGGTGACCGCCGTTCCCACCAGTGATCCGCGCATGGCCGCTCCCACCCGTCGTGCGTGTACCGCTGCGTGCATCTCGACGCTACGACCGTCCGCCCGGTTGCACCAGTCGCGCAGGTCGCGCGGCGTGTCAGCCGTGCGAGACGGTCAGCCCGTAGAAGGCGACGCGGGCCCCCTTCGTGGTGCTGTCCGAGGAGGACTGGTTGTACGAACCCGCCTTGAAGTACTGCTTGTACGACGAGAACGACGACGGTATGCCGTAGTGGGTGGTGGTCCCGTCGACGGTCAGATCGATGGTGTTCCCGCCCGAGACGGCGATGGTGTAGCTCCACGTCTTCCCGACGGGCACATGTCCCACGGGGTGCGGGGTCTGACCGCCGGACGGGGAGTCCTCGGTGCCGAGCACGATGTCGCCGTTCGCGTGGTAGTACAACTCCAGCAGTGGCTTGGTGGACGAGCCTCCGGAGCCCAGGTGGATCTGTCCCACGCAGACGTTCTTGGCCACCGAGACCACCCGCAGGGTCGCGCTCAGCCGGTGGGAGCCCTTGAGTGCCCAGTCCGCGGGGCTGCCGCCCCGGTTCATCTCCCGCAGCTCGGAGCGGGCGTAGTTGGAGTTCGGCGTGGTCACACCCTTCTCGGGTGCCCAGAAGGTCATCGCGCCGTCGCGGGTGTCGGTGTAGAAGTACGCGTCCTGGTAGCCGGTCGCGCCCTGCAGCCGGGACGAGGGGATCGTGGTGGGGGAGCCGGGCGAACCGACGGGTTCCTGGAGCTGCCAGACGGACAGGTCGAAGTTGCCGCCGGGAGCGACATGCGGGTCGGCCGCATCCGCGCTGCCGCCGGTGAGCGCGGTGAGGCCGAGGGCGAGGCCTGTGGCGGCCAGGGCCGCCAGGAGCCGGGTACGGGGCACGTGGGGGGTCCTTCCGTCGGAAGGACGCATCCGGTGTTCATACCCGTGAACACCGGACGCATCCTTGTTCATCGGTGACCCGTGAAGCTAGAGGTCTGGACCAGGAACGTCAAGTGGTTCAGCAGGCGCCCTCGTCCTGCCAGGGACCCCACTCCGAGGCGCCGGGCGCCTCGTTCTGGGTCCACCACTTGGCCTTCCAGTTGTGCTTGTTGTACGAGACCTCGTTCCCGGCCGTGTACACCGCCGTCGAACTCCAGGCGGTCTTGCAGGAGGTGGGCGTCGGTGTCGGGGTGGGTGTGGGTGTGGTGCTGGGCGGGGTGGCGCCCGCGAACTGCACCGAGTACTTGGCGAAGTCCCAGGAGTTCTGGGTCACGCTGGAGCAGGTCCCCGACGTGCGGCCGCCGTTGTCGGGCGGCGTGCACTGACGGTCGCGGTTCAGCGACCAGAACGTGAACCGGTCCATGTGGTGGCTGGTGGCGTAGTCCAGCACCGTCTGGAAGTCGGCCTGGGTGAAGTACTCGCCGCTGTCGCTGCGGCCGTTCATGCCGGAGAAGCCCTCGTGGGCGTAGGCGGTCGCCTGGTCCCAGCCGAACGTGGACTGCAGGATCGAGTTGAAGTTGGCCAGTGCGGCGGTCTGGCTCGCCGCCCCGTTGAAGCCGCCGTCGAAGGGCATGATGGAGAAGTTGTTCGGGGTGAATCCCTGCGACTTGGCCTCCAGCAGCATCTGCTTGCCGAACCAGCCGGTGCCGTCCGCCGTGCCGGCCGTGGTCACGGACACGTACAGGCCCGGGTTGTTCTGCTGCAGGATCTTCGCGGCGCCGATCTCGTTCTTGATCGCCGCACTGTTCTCGTACTCCGGCTCCTCCAGGTCGAAGTCGATGGCGTGCAGCCCGTACTTGGTGATGACCTGCTGGTACGCCGCGGCCGTGGAGGCCGCGTCCGAGCAGGTCTGCCCGAGCTTGGTGCCGCCGTACCCGCCGATGGAGACGGAGACGTCACCGCCCTTGGCGCGGATGGTGTCGATGACCGACCTCACGGCCGTGTCGGAGGAGACCGGCGCCGTGCCGCCCCAGGTCGGGGAGCAGCCGCCGCCGTTCGGTGCAAGGATGAATGCGAGCTGGAAGGCCTTGAGGCCGGTGGTGTCCATGATGGCGGCCGCGTCCGGCGGGTCGTTGTCCAGCGGCATCAGGTAGGGGGCTGCGGCGTACCACCGGTTGTCCAGTGCGGTGGTCGCCCCTGAGGCGTTGCCCGCGACGAGTGCGGTGGTGCCCGCTGCGGCCAGTCCGACGGCGGCCGCCGCACCCAGACATGCACGAAGACGTCTCACTGCGTGCCTCCAGAGGGGTGGGG
>NZ_JBFAET010000422.1:0-2651 GCF_040642095.1 Streptomyces sp. NPDC020362 | reverse complement strand
GGGACGGCCCTGCCCGTACGTCGCGAGCAGCGCCTGCGCCTCGATCGGGTCGCCGAGCCGGGTGCCCGTGCCGTGCGCCTCCACCGCGTCGACCTGTGCGGTGGTCAGCCCGGCGGCGGCCAGGGCCTGGCGGATCACCCGCTGCTGTGCCGGACCGTTCGGGGCCGTCAGCCCGTTGGACGCGCCGTCCTGGTTGACGGCGGAGCCCCGGATGACCGCGAGGACCTCGTGTCCGTTGCGGCGGGCGTCCGAGAGGCGCTCCACGAGCAGCAGGCCGGCGCCCTCGCCCCAGCCGGTGCCGTCGGCACCGGCCGCGAACGCCTTGCAGCGGCCGTCGGGTGCCAGTCCGCGCTGACGGCTGAAGCCGACGAAGGTGGCGGGGCCGACCATCGCGGTGACGCCGCCCGCCACGGCCAGCGAGCACTCGCCGTTGCGCAGCGACTGGACGGCCAGGTGCAGGGCCACCAGGGACGACGAGCAGGCCGTGTCGACCGTGACGGCCGGGCCTTCGAGGCCGAAGGTGTAGGCCACGCGGCCGGAGGCGACGCTGCCCGAGGTGCCCGTCCCCAGGTAACCCTCCAGGTCTTCGGGGGAGTTCTGGAGGGCGGCGAGGAACTCGTGGTTCATCACGCCGGCGAACACGCCGGTCCTGCTCCCCGCCAGCGAGGCGGCATCGATGCCGGCCCGCTCGAAGAGCTCCCACGACGTCTCCAGCAGCAGCCGCTGCTGGGGGTCCATGGCGAGCGCCTCGCGGGGCGAGATGCCGAAGAGGCCGGCGTCGAACCGCGCCAGGTCGCGCAGGAACGCGCCCTCGCGTGCGCAGCTGGTCCCGCGGGACTCCGGGTCCGGGTCGTAGAGCGCGTCCAGGTCCCAGCCGCGGTCGGCGGGGAACTCCGAGACGGCGTCGCGGCCGCCCGCGACCAACTCCCACAGATCCTCGGGCGAGTCGACCCCTCCCGGGTAGCGGCAGCTCATCCCGATGATGGCCACCGGCTCCCCGGCGGCGTCCTCGTAGTCACGAAGGCGCCGCCGGGTCTCCTGGAGATCTGCGGTGACTCGCTTCAGAAAATAGCGGAGCTTGTCCTCATTGGCCACCGAAATCGTCCCTCACCCCTGCGAAGACTTACCGGAATTGGGCAAGGGGTCACCGGGACGCGCCGGAGCGGTCAGGAAATCCCGAATTCCTTGCCGAGCAGATCGAATACTTCGTCGTCCGTGGCCGATTCCAGATCGCTGCCGCCCATACCAGGGCCTTCCTGGGTCGGCGCCTTGCCGGATTCACCGGCAATCGCCAATACGGCCTGGAGCTTTGACAGGATCCGGTCGCGAGCTTCACTCTCTGACAACTTCGTGACCAATTCTTGTTCGACCCTGTCCAGATCGGCAAGTAGGGAATCCACTAGGGCCGGTTCGGCCGCCCCGGCCCTCTCCGTGAGCACATGACGGGCCAGGAAAGCGGGTGTCGGGTAGTCGAAGACCAACGTCGCAGGAAGCCTCAGACCGGTGGCCCTGTTCAGCCGGTTGCGCAGTTCGACGGCCGTGAGGGAGTCGAAGCCCAGGTCCTGGAAAGCGTGTTCCGGCCGGACCGTACGGTCCGACGCGTGCCCCAGGACCGCGGCCACCTCGGCCCGGACCAGGTCCAGCACGGTCTTCTCCCGTTCGGCCTCCGGCAGCCCCTCCAGGCGCTCGGCCAGCGAGGACGCGGCGGGAACGGCGGCGGCCCGCACGGCCCTGCGGGCGGCCCCGGCCGGCACGAGGGCGCGCAGCACCGGCGGTGCCTCACCGGCACGCAGCGCGCCGGTGTCGATACGGACCGGGGCGAGTACCGCCTCCTCCGAAGCCAGTGCCGCGTCGAACAGCCGCAGCCCCACCTCCGGCGGCAGCGGCAGCACACCGCTGCGCGCCATCCGCGCCCGGTCGGCCCCGGCGAGGCCGTCCGTCATCGCACCGGACTGCTCCCACACACCCCATGCCAGCGATGTGGCGGGCAGCCCCTCGCGGCGCCGGTGCGCCGAGAAGGCGTCGAGGAAGGAATTCGCCGCCGCGTAGCTCGCCTGACCGGCGCTGCCGACCATGCCGGCGACGGACGAGAACACCACGAAGGCGGCCAGGCCCATTTCCCGGGTGCACTCGTGCAGGTTCAGCACGGCGTCCACCTTGGGGCGGAAGACCTCCCTCATCCTCTCCGGTGTGACCGAGGCGACGACCCCGTCGTCGAGAACACCCGCGGTGTGCACGACGGCCGCCAGCGACTGCTCGCCGAGCCCGTCCAGCATTCCGGAGACGGCCTCCCTGTCCGCGACGTCGCAGCCCGCCCAGGTGACCTCGGCACCCCATGCGGCCAGTTCCGCCCCCAGCTCGGCCGCACCGGGTGCGTCCGCGCCCCGGCGGCTCGCCAGCAGGAGCCGGCGCACCTTGTGCTCGGACACCAGGTGCCGTGCGACGAGTGTGCCCAGCGACCCGGAGGCACCGGTCACGAGGACGGTGCCGTCGGCGAGGTCCGGCAGGTCGGCGGCGGCGGCGTCGGCTTCGGCCGCCTCGGTGGCCTTCACCAGCCGCGGTACGAACACCTCCCCGCCGCGGACCGCGAACTGCGGCTCACCGGACGCGAGCGCGGCGGGCAGCACACGGACCGCCGCCTCCGTCTCCTC
>NZ_JBFAET010000421.1:0-1230 GCF_040642095.1 Streptomyces sp. NPDC020362 | reverse complement strand
GGTGTCGGGCACGCTGTTGGGTGTCTGAGGGAATGGATTTTTCCTCAGTCGCCGGCCCCAGTGAACTCGGACCTGATTGGTTCGGGGTGATGGGTGGCTGGTCGTTGTTTGAGAACTGCACAGTGAACGCGAGCATCTGTGGCCAAGTTTTTAAGGGCGCACGGTGGATGCCTTGGCACCAGGAACCGATGAAGGACGTGGGAGGCCACGATAGTCCCCGGGGAGTCGTCAACCAGGCTTTGATCCGGGGGTTTCCGAATGGGGAAACCCGGCAGTCGTCATGGGCTGTCACCCGCTGCTGAACACATAGGCAGTGTGGAGGGAACGAGGGGAAGTGAAACATCTCAGTACCCTCAGGAAGAGAAAACAACCGTGATTCCGGGAGTAGTGGCGAGCGAAACCGGATGAGGCCAAACCGTATGCGTGTGAGACCCGGCAGGGGTTGCGCATGCGGGGTTGTGGGATCTCTCTTCTGCGGTCTGCCGGCCGTAGGACGAGTCAGAAACCGTTGATGTAGGCGAAGGACATGCGAAAGGTCCGGCGTAGAGGGTAAGACCCCCGTAGTCGAAACGTCAGCGGCTCGTTTGAGAGACACCCAAGTAGCACGGGGCCCGAGAAATCCCGTGTGAATCTGGCGGGACCACCCGCTAAGCCTAAATATTCCCTGGTGACCGATAGCGGATAGTACCGTGAGGGAATGGTGAAAAGTACCCCGGGAGGGGAGTGAAATAGTACCTGAAACCGTGTGCCTACAAGCCGTGGGAGCGTCGGATGCAGCTTGCTGCATCTCGTGACTGCGTGCCTTTTGAAGAATGAGCCTGCGAGTTTGCGGTGTGTTGCGAGGTTAACCCGGGTGGGGAAGCCGTAGCGAAAGCGAGTCCGAACAGGGCGATTCAGTAGCACGCTCAAGACCCGAAGCGGAGTGATCTAGCCATGGGCAGGTTGAAGCGGAGGTAA
Source organism: Streptomyces sp. NPDC020362 (assembly GCF_040642095.1). NCBI lineage: Bacteria > Bacillati > Actinomycetota > Actinomycetes > Kitasatosporales > Streptomycetaceae > Streptomyces > Streptomyces sp. NPDC020362. The sequence continues at coordinate 273 of NZ_JBFAET010000421.1, read as the reverse complement.
GACTTCGTGGAGGACCGAACCCACCAGGGTTGAAAACCTGGGGGATGACCTGTGGTTAGGGGTGAAAGGCCAATCAAACTCCGTGATAGCTGGTTCTCCCCGAAATGCATTTAGGTGCAGCGTCGTGTGTTTCTTGCCGGAGGTAGAGCACTGGATAGGCGATGGGCCCTACCGGGTTACTGACCTTAGCCAAACTCCGAATGCCGGTAAGTGAGAGCGCGGCAGTGAGACTGTGGGGGATAAGCTCCATGGTCGAGAGGGAAACAGCCCAGA
>NZ_JBFAET010000420.1:0-2694 GCF_040642095.1 Streptomyces sp. NPDC020362 | reverse complement strand
CTCGCCCCCACCCCCATACGCAGGCATGACGGTGAGCACACCGACCCGGTCGGTGTGCTCACCGTCATGTGCTTCTGCCGGGCGGTCAGGAGATGGCGTGGCTCAGCCAGAAGTCCAGCAGCACGCGGTCGCCCAGCACCGTCGTGCGCGGGTTCTCGGGCCGCAGCCGCCCCTTGACCACCAGCAGCAGATCCGAGGGCGTGGCGACCACGGTGGCATCGGCCGCGTCGGAGTCCGCGGCGTTCCGGGTGACCCGCACCCCGTCGGGGGCGCAGGTGATCAGCCAGTTCGAGGCACCGCCCGTGGACGGCTCGGTCGACCGCAGGCTCAGCGTTTCACCGCCGCGGGGCACCTGCGAGAACAGCGGGGAGAGGAACGGCCTGGCCGCGGGCGCCCCGAAGGCGCTCACGCAGAAGTCCACACAGTCCAGGGCGACATCGTTGTCCAGCGCGAACGGCAGGCCGGCCATCAGGTACACGTCGGCCCGGTGCACGGTGGTCTCGAACACCGCCCAGCGCGGCCAGAACTCCTTGTTCTGCCGCCCGTGCGGTGCCCAGATCGGCACCTCGGGGCCCACGCCGTCGAGCGCCTCCACCAGCCGGTCCGCGCCCTCGGCGAGGAACCGCGCGCGCAGCGCGGGATCCGCGATGTGGCGCTCCTGGGCGGCTTCCTGCGATCCGAGTTCGGCCACTCGCTCGGTCCAGCTCATGTCGCCCTCGGAGGCCGACCCGTCGGCACCGGGCAGGACGAGTTCGGTGCTCCGGGTGGTCAGGATCGTCGTCGCCCAGTCGTGGCCCTGGCGCACATGGCGCACCAGGTCGCCCAGCGTCCACCCCGGACACGTCGTGACGGGCTCGGACAGCGGGATCCCCCGGCCGGCCTCGGCGAAGCGGGCCGTCTCCCGGCGTAACTCGGACGTGTAGCGGCTGCTGGGCAGGTTCGGATTGGTCATGTCGGTCTCACCCCGTGGTTGGTCGGTACGAACGCCGGTACGCGCGGCCGCGAGCCGATGCCGTCGGCGCACCGCACACCCATTCGACCCCGGCACGCTGATCGCAGACTGACGCGATCCCCGTCGCCGCCAGGGACCCCCCACGGCGTCAGCCGTGTGTCAGTGCCGGGTCAGGCGGCCTTGGCAGAGTCGTCCGTGTCGCACGCTCCTCCTCGCCCGAACCCGGTCGGACCCGGTCCTCCGGACTCGCTCGTGCGAGGGGGGACCCACCTCGTTGCCGACCCGGTCCGCCACCGGTGCGTCCGATGTGAGGAGAACGCTCGTCATGGCAGACACCGCAGCCCCGGGGCCCACCCGGGCCCTGATCCTGGCCAACCCGGCTTCCGGCAGCCACAGTCCCGAACTGGTGCGTCAGGTCAGGGAGTTGTGCGAGTCCTGCCTGGAGCGCACCGAGCTGCACGCGACCAGCGCGCCGGGGGATGCGACCGTCGCCGTACGCCGGGCACTGGAGCGGACGGACGCCGCCCCGGACCTGGTCGTCGCGATCGGCGGGGACGGTACGGTCCGTGAGGTCGTCCAGGGGCTCGTCCCCGCCGGCGGCCGCGCGTCCCTGGCCGTGGTGCCGGGCGGCACCGGCAACTCCGGTTACAAGATGCTGTGGGGCGACCGTCCCTGGAGCCAGTCCCTGAAGGCGATCCTGACCGACTACGGCATCGGCGGCAGCGCCCGCCTGCGCCGTCTGGACCTGGCCCGCCTCAGCGAGACCCGCAACTACGTCTATCTGGGCGCCTGTTCGGGGGTGATCGCCGACGCGCTGATCACCGCCAAGGGCCTGCCGCTGACCGGCCGGGAGCGCTACGCCCGCGCCTTCGCGGACACGGCCGCCGGCTATGCCCCGTACCCGGGCCGGGTCGTCGTGGACGGCCGCGTCGTTCACGAGGGCCCCACGGTCCTCGCCAACGTCGGCGGCGGCCGCTACCGCGGCGGCCGGTTCCTGGTGCTGCCCGACTCGCTGCTGGACGACGGACTGCTCGACGTCTGCGTGATCGGCGGCGGTGTCGCGGCGGCGGACGTGCCCGGACTGACCCTGGACGCCGCGCACATGGACCACCCGGCGACCGTGTACGCACGCGGCCGCACGATCACCGTCGAGCGTACCGACGGCCGGCGGCTGCCGCTGGAGCACGACGGCGAGTACCAGCACGGCATCGGCGCCTCGGCCACCTTCGAGGTGCTCCCCGGAGCCCTCCCGGTCTGGGCGCCGACCGCCCCCTGAAACCCGTACCGAGCCACCTGTCGGATGAACAAGTCAAGCACGTCACAGAGGAGAAATCCCGCATGAGCGACCTGACCACCACCGTCTCCCGCTACCTCGACATCTGGAACGAGGCGGACGCCGACAAGCGTGCCGCGGCCATCGCCGAGCTGTTCACCGCCGATGCCCCGTACATCGACCCGCTCGCGGCGGTCGAGGGCCACGAGGGCTTCGGGGCCGTGGTGGCCGGTGCCCGCGACCAGTTCAAGGGCCTCACCTTCGAACTCCACGGCAGCGTCGACGCCCACCACAACCAGGCCCGCTTCCAGTGGGGCCTGGTGACCGAGCCGGGCGCCGAGCCGATCGCCATCGGCTTCGACGTCATCGTCACCGACGACGCGGGCCGGATCAAGGGCGTCTACGGCTTCCTCGACAAGGTCCCGGCCGCCTAGGACCCACCCACACCGCGGGAGCACCGGGCACCCGG
>NZ_JBFAET010000419.1:0-2726 GCF_040642095.1 Streptomyces sp. NPDC020362 | reverse complement strand
AGCGCTTCCGTCCCACCCTCGGACAACAGGGACCGAGCCGCGTCCAGCAGGGCGGCTCGCTGCATCGACCGGTGCTCGGCCAGCCACGGCCAACCGTGCACGAGGTCGTTAGGCGCCGGGTGAGGCAGTGATCGCGGAAAGGCCCCCAGGTAGCCGGCGTGAGTCGGTCGTTCTCAACCCAACGCCCACCAACCACCACACAGCCCGATCGGTGGCAACAACGGCTCCGCCGCCACACTGCATTCGTCAGATCACCCCGCCCCATGCCACCGGTGTGAACCCCAAACAGTGATCCCTGTGGGAGATCCGAGAAGCAGTCCTTAACCAGGGTGCGTTCCCGGAACGCTGACGGATTGCTGGGGTCGAGGAGTTCGGCAGGGCCGGACGGGTCGGACGAAGGCCCGAGGGGGCCCGCCGTCAGGCCTTCAGGGCATTCCCTTGCCTGCCGGACACGGCCGCGCCCTTCAGCCTGTCGCGGACACCCGCGGCGTCCGGATGGCCGATCTCGTCGAGGATGGCGAGTGCCTGTCGCCAGGCGAACGCGGCCTGCACGCGGTGACCTGCCGCATGGTGGGAGTCGCCGATGTGCACCAGCGTGTCGGCCTCGAGGTAGCGGTCGCGGATCGCCCGGTACAGCTCGAGAGCAGGCTCGTAGCAGGCGAGCGCCTGGTTGTGATCGCGCAAATGGTGATGGGCGTAGCCGAGACTGTCCCACGCGGCGGCCTCGCCGTTGCGGTCACCGATCTCCCGGTGCAGCGCGAGAGCCTGACCACACTCGTCCAGCGCCTTGGCGTACTCCCCCATCAGGATGTACGTCCAGCCGACCTCGTTGAAGACACTCGCCTCCTCGCTGCGGCGCCCCACCGTGCGGTAGAGGCCGCTCGCCCGCCGGTAGTGGTCGAGTGCCTCGTCGTGCCGAAGCCGCACATTGGCCAGGAAGGCGAAATAGCGGTGCACCCGGCCCTGGCCGGCCGGGTCACCGATCTCGCCGAACAACTTCAACGCGCGCGCGAGGTGTTCTCCTGCCTCCTTCCAGTGGCCCAGTCGGCCGTTGGCGAAACCCAGCGCGCGGTGCGCGTATGCCTGGCCGCGTACGTCGCCCAGGCACCGGGCCGCCGTCATCGCCGTCGTCTGCACGACGACTTGTTCCTGCCAGCGGCCGCCGCGGTCCAGATACCGTTCGAGGATCGCCGCGAGCAGCCAGCTGTGCTCGCCGCTTCCGTGCCGGGTGCCCTGCTCAATCACGGCCAGCAGGACGGGGCGGTTGACGTCCAGCCAGGCCGCCGCCTGCGCCTGATCGGCGAACCGCTGCACGGTCACCTCAGCCGCGTGGGGCATCGGCTCCCAGTGTTCCCGGCTCGGCGCGAGGATCCGCTCGGCGGCATGCGCGCTGTGCAGATAGTGGTCGAGCATCCGTCGCCGGGCGGGGCCGCGCTCGTCCGACGCGTCCTGCGTCCGGCCGAGCTCTGCGGCGTAGGTGCGCAGCAGTTCGTGACAGCCGAACCGGCCGGGCACGGCTTCGAAGATCAGATGGGCACGCGCCAACTCGGCCAACAGCGGGCGTATCTGGCCGGGCCGCTGACCCGCCAGGCTTGCCACGGCCTCGAGCGAGGAGTCCGGGCCCGGATGGAGGGCCAGCAACCGGAATACGCGCGCGGCCTCCGGCGACAGGCGGTTGTACGACCAGGAGAATGCAGTTCTGGCGTCCGTAACAGGGGCCTCCCCGGAGAAGGCATCGAGGCTGCCCCCGCTCTCCCGCAGTTCGGCCGCGACAGAGGCCAGCGTGAAGGCCGGATTGATGGTGGCACGCGCGCTGACGATGGCCAGGGCCAGGGGCAGGTTTCCGCAGGCCGAAACGATCTCCGCGGCCGCAGAGGGCTCACGCGTGACACGGTCTGCGCCCAGCCTCCGGCGCAGGAACGCCAACGCCTCCGCTTCGCTCAGCAGGTCCAGTGTGACGGAGTGCGCGCCCTCACCGGCCACCAGTCCGCAGAGCTGGTTGCGGCTGGTGACGATCACCAGACAGCCGGAGGCTCCGGGCAGCAGGGGACGCACGTGTTCAGTGTCGTGCGCGTTGTCCAGGAGGATCAGCATCCGCCGGTCGGCCAGCAGACTGCGGTACAGCGCGGCCTGCGCCTCCAGCCCGGCGGGGAGGCGATGGGAGGGGACACCGAGGGCATCGAGAAAGGACCGCATCGCCTCGGCCGCGCTCATGACCGAGTCGCTGGGATGGAATCCGCGGAGATTGACGTAGAGCTGCCCGTCGGGGAAACGCTCGGCGACCTGGTGGGCCCAGTGCACGGCCAGGGTGGTCTTGCCCACCCCGGCCATGCCCCCGATCGCACTGATCACCACCGAAGACGCCACTCCCCCGGCCGTTGGCAACAGCGCCCGGAGACCCTCCAGTTCCTTGCAGCGGCCGGTGAAGACCGGGAGGTCGGTGGGGAGTTGCGCGGGGCGTACGGACGCGGTGTCGTCCGGCCGGGCCGCGGAGGCGGGACCCACGTTGATGCCGTCCGAGCAGTGGGAGTCGCCGGGTCCCGCTCCCCAGGTCGGGGTCGGATTCCCCATGGGCACGGTCTGGGACAGCACCTCCTGCTGAGCGGCCTGCAACTCGGCGCCCGGGTCCACACCCAGGTCCCCCGCGAGACGGGCGCGTATGTTCCGGTAGACGTCGAGGGCCTCCGCCTGGTGGCCCGTGGCCGCTAGTACCAGGATCAGTCGGG
>NZ_JBFAET010000418.1:0-2729 GCF_040642095.1 Streptomyces sp. NPDC020362 | reverse complement strand
GTGCTGGTGACGGGCGGGACCGGGACGCTGGGCGGTCTGGTGGCCCGTCACCTGGTCGCGACGGGCCGGGCCGGCGGCGTGCTGCTGACCAGCCGCTCCGGTCCGGCTGCCGGCGTGGCTGCTCTGGTCGCGGAGCTGGCCGAACTGGGCGTATGGGTCCGCGTGATCGCGTGCGATGTGGCGGACCGAGGAGCGCTGGCCGCAGTGCTGGAGACGATTCCGGCCGAGTCCCCGCTGGGTTCCGTCATCCATTCCGCCGGCGTCGTCGACGACGGAGTGATCCCCTCGTTGACGACGGAGCGGCTGTCGGCGGTCATGCGGCCGAAGGTCGATGCGGCCTGGCACCTGCACGAACTCACCGCGCACATGGATCTCGAACATTTCGTCACGTTCTCCTCTGCCGCGGCGACGTTCGGTGCGCCCGGTCAGGGCAACTACGTGGCGGCGAACTCCTTCCTGGACGCTCTCGCCGGTTACCGACGTGCGGCCGGACTTGCCGGGCTGTCGCTGCAACTGGGCGCGTGGGCGCACGAGGCGGGCATCGGCCGCAACCTGGGCGAACGGCTGCTGTCGCGCATCGACCGCTCGGGTTTCGTGACGATGGGCGCCGAAGAGGGCCTGGTGGTGTTCGACGCGGCGCTGGCCCGGGAGGAGGCACTGCTGGTGCCCGCCCGGCTGGACGTGGCGGGGCTGCGGGCACAGGCCGCCCGCGCCACGGACGTCCCGCCGCTGTGGCGGGCGCTCGTCGGCGGGGGCGGCTCCGCCCGGCGTACGGCCGCCTCGGGCGCCGGCACCGGTGCGGTTGCCGGTGCGGCGGACGCGCTGCGGCGCCGTCTGGCGTCGGTGTCGGCGACGGAGCGGGACCGGATCCTGCTGGACCTGGTGCGCGCTCATGTGGCCGCGGTGCTCGGACACGCCTCCGCGGAGGCCATCGAGGCGACCCGGGCCTTCACCGACCTCGGCTTCGACTCGCTGACCTCGGTGGAGCTGCGCAACCGTCTCAACACGGAGACCGGCCTGCGGCTGCCCGCGACGCTGGTGTTCGACCACCCCACACCGGCGGCGCTGGCCGTCCTGCTGCGCTCGGAAGTGACGGGGGACCTGCCGGCCGTTGCCGCACCCTCCGGTCCGGTGGCGACAGGTGCCGCGGACGAGCCGATCGCCATCGTGGGCATGGCGTGCCGGTTCCCCGGCGGTGCGGTCAGTCCGGAGGACCTCTGGCAGCTGCTGGACTCGGGCGCGGACGCGATCGGCCCCTTCCCGCAGGACCGCGGCTGGGACCTCGAAGCGCTCTACGACCCGGACCTGGAACGTACGGGCACGCTGTACACACAGGCGGGCGGCTTCGTCCGCAACGCTAGCGGCTTCGACGCCGGGTTCTTCGGGATCAGCCCGCGTGAGGCGCTGGCCATGGACCCGCAGCAGCGGCTGCTGCTGGAGACGTCGTGGGAGGCGCTGGAGCGCGCCGGCATCGACCCCGCGACACTGCGCGGCAGCCAGACCGGTGCCTTCGTCGGCGGGTCCACCTCCGGATACGGCATCGACGTCCCGCTGGAGGGCGCCGGGGTCGCCGAAGGGCACCTGATGACCGGCACGGCGGCCAGCGTCATGTCGGGCCGGCTGTCGTACACGTTCGGCCTGGAGGGCCCGGCCGTGACGGTGGACACGGCGTGCTCCTCGGCGCTGGTGGCCCTGCACATGGCCTGCCAGGCGATCAGGGCCGGGGAGTGCTCCCTCGCACTCGCCGGCGGCGTCGCCGTCACCGCCACCCCGGCCGTGTTCGTGGCCTTCTCCCAGGCCCGCGGCGTCTCCGTGGACGGACGCTGCAAGTCGTTCGCCGCGTCGGCCGACGGTTCCGGCTTCGCCGAGGGCGCGGGCATGCTCGTGGTGGAGCGGCTGTCGGACGCCCGGCGCAACGGCCACAAGGTGCTGGCGGTGGTCCCCGGGTCGGCGATCAACCAGGACGGTGCGTCCAACGGTCTCACGGCGCCCAACGGTCCCTCGCAGCAGCGCGTGATCCGGGCCGCGCTGGCGAACGCCGGGGTGCACTCCGACGAGGTCGACGTCGTCGAGGCCCACGGTTCTGCGACCACACTCGGCGACCCGATCGAGGCTCAGGCCCTGATCGCGACCTACGGCCAGGAGCGCCCCGAGGGCCGGCCGCTGTGGCTCGGCTCGGTGAAGTCCAACATCGGACACACCCAGACCGCCGCCGGCGCCGCCGGAATCATCAAGATGGTGCTGGCGCTGCAGCACGAGCAGCTGCCGCGGACCCTGCACGTGGAAGAACCCACGCCCCACGTGGACTGGTCGGCCGGCGAGGTACGGCTGCTGACCGAGCCCGTGCCGTGGCCCACCGGCGAGCGGGTGCGCCGCGCGGGTGTGTCGGCGTTCGGCATGAGCGGCACCAACGTGCACATCATCCTGGAGGAGGCCCCGGCCGAGGACACCGCAACGGCGGACATCCCGCAGGAGCCCGCCGACGAGGCACCGTCGGCCGGTGCCCCCGCCGTGATCGCGGCCGACGGCGTGAGCGCGTGGCTGGTGTCGGGCCGTACGGCCGAGGGGCTGACGGCGCAGGCGGAGCGGCTGCGCGAATGGGTGACAACGCGCCCGGGACTCGAACCGGCCGATGTGGCGTGGTCGTTGGCGGCGACGCGGTCGGTGTTCGAGCACCGGGCGGTTGTCGTGGGTGGTGAGCGTGGGGAGCTGGTGTCCGGTCTGGAGAG
>NZ_JBFAET010000417.1:0-2759 GCF_040642095.1 Streptomyces sp. NPDC020362 | reverse complement strand
AGGATCAGCGCACCGGAGATGATCGCGTCGCGCTCGGAGGCGCTGCGCAGCTCGCGGGCGACCCGCTGCCCCCGGCCCACGGTGACCTCGGTGCTCCCCACGCGGTGCCCGCCGAGGTCCTGACAGGTCAGGGTGTACGCCTCGGTGGGGCCGTGGACGGTGGGCAGCGGTGACCGGAAGTCGACACGGCCCGTCCAGGCGTCCGGGGCGGCGGGGTCGGCCTGCTGGAAGTCGACCACCACGGCGGTGTACCGGCCGGGCGGCGGGTCGAACAGGACGACCTGCTGGGAGTCGGTGTCGCCCACCACCGACTCGCCCACCGTCTTCCCGGCCGGGTCCAGGACGTACAGGTCCCATTCGGTCCTGCGTGACCTCCAGTTGACCGACACGGTCATTCTGCCGTTGTCGGCCCGTGGTGGTCCCTCGACGGTGAACGGGACCCGGTCCGCCGCCGGATTCGTGGGGTAGTCGGTGTTCACCGGTGGCAGGTCGGGCGGGTGTCCGAGGAGGACCGTCGGCTGGACCGGTGCCTGAGCCCTTCTTCCGTACCGTCCCGCCACGTAGGGCCGGGTGGAAGGGTTGACCGACCAGGTGAACCCACCGCCCGGGGCGAGCAGTGTCGAATCGAGCGTGTCGGCCACCTCGAGCGGCGGCCCCTGCGAACCGTCCGGCCGCCGGACGGGTGAGGTGGGGGTCCGGAAGGTCTTGTGCAGTCGCAGCCGGTATCCGCGCGGCGCCGTACCCGTCAGCGTGGCGTGTGCCGCCGGGTCGGCGGTGTCGGCGAGCATCTCCAGCAGTGCCGCGCGGTTGCCGCCCTTTCCCGCACCGGCCGCCGGTGCCGTACCGGTGTACTCGGCCACCACCCCGTCCGCGTAGGGGGGATGGGCCGTTCGCGGGCCGATCTCCAGGGTCAGGCCGAAGCCCCCGGTGGCCCAGTACGACCAGTCCTCCGTCATCCCGGTCGCCTCGTACAACTCCCGCGCCGGTTCGCTGCGGTAGCCGTTGTGGGAGGCGAGCCGGTCGCCCAGGGCCCGGTACGCCGGCTCGTCCAGCGGCGGCTGGGTGTCGTTGGAACCCGGCGGGCGGACCACGAGGTTGCCGTAGGTGTGCAGGCTCACCAGGTCGGTGACCTGCCGGGTGGAGACGAGGGAGCGCACATTGCGGGTCTCGGGCTCCGAGAAGGGCGCCGAGCCGCGGTAGTGGTCGTCGTCCCACACAGGTGAGGCTCCGGCGCCGCCCCAGAAGCCTGCGTAGTTGCGGTTGAGGTCCACCCCGCGGATCCGGCCGGCCGGGTTGGCGCGGCACGGCCCGGTGCGGTCCTGCGGCGGCGAGTCGGCGGTTTGGCAGTTCTTGCGCTTGTCCTCGTAGTCGAAGCGCGAGAAGTCGCCCCTGGGCGGCGCTGCGCGGGAGACCGCGAAGCCGTCGGGGTTGACCACCGGCACGATGATGCTTCGGGTCCCGCGTACCAGCGCATGGATCCGGGGATCGGTGCGGTAGCCGGAGATCAGCTCGTACGCCCATTCCATGGCGATCTCCCCGCTGGGCCACTCGGAGGCGTGATGCAGGCCGAGGGTCAGCATCACCGGCTTGCCGTCCTCGGTCCGGGCCGGGGCGGTGGCCACTTCCACCCCGGACACCTCCCGCCCCTCGGCGGTGAGGTAGGGCAGCGTGATCGAGGTGACAAGGGACGGATGGGTTCGGGCGAGGTCCTTCAACTCGTATTGGTATTCGTACAGTTGACGGTACGTCGTACGGCCGGAGGGAAGCGCGGAGCGTGCCGCCGGTGGGGTGGCAGCGGGGCGGGCGGGGGCGGACTGCCCCTGCCCGGGCACGACATCGACACCCAGCGACACCGTCCCGGCCCGTCCGGCGTAGAGGCAGCCCTGCACCACCAGCCGTTGCCCCCGGGTGACGGTGCCCTCGGCCAGCTCCCGGCTGTGCGGCCCGGACGAGGCGTCGACCAGGATCCCGCTGGCCTTGTCGAACACGGCCAGATCCCAGTCTCCGGTCGGGCCGCCCCGTGGTGTCAGCCGCGCCCGCAGTACACCGTCCGACGGCGATGTCACCTCTTGCACCGAGACGCCCGGAGCACCAGGGCGGAGCACGGCCGAGTAACAGGGCCGGGGGACGGCCCGGTCGGTCATGAGCACGCCCCGGCCAATGGGGGAGGGACCGGCTGCCGCCGCCGGCGCGGACGCCGGTGCCGGCAGACCGGCCAGTACGACGACCCCCGCCCCCACGGCGAGGACCGGCCGCAGTGCTCCGCCACGGCTCCACCGTGTCCGCATGGTCTGGCCCTCCCGTATGTCCGGTCGGATGTGTCGGTCGGTCACCGCCTTCGTCGGGCGAAGGCGGTGACCTGGCTGCCGGCCGCGGCCGTCAGAAGGTGCTGCAGCACGTGCCCTTTGTCGGCTCGGGCCATGCGCCGCTCTCGGGCTCCTCCTGCTCCAGAACCTGCAGGGCGTTCACGTCGAACTCCATTGTCATTCACCCCCTTTCGTCATCCTGGTCATCGGCCGGTACTGGTGTGGCATGCGCCGCATCCGCACCGGAGTCCTCGGGTTTTGCTGCCGTCAGCGACCGCGGCAGCCACATCCGCGGGCCACCGTGCGCGAGGCGTGACAGGAAGGCGACCACTCCGGAAAGCCCGGTGTTGAAGTCGGCCCACACAGCCGTGCCGGTGTCGTCCGGGACGACCATGCGCCCGTCCCGCAGGACATGGCGGGCATGGATGCCCGCCGCGAGCTCCGCGGCCCAGC